>JAESRE010000023.1 GCA_016764775.1 Alphaproteobacteria bacterium | reverse complement strand
TCGTCGTCATCATTCTCGTACACGTAATTTACACCGAGATTGAGGGACATGCCGCGAGCGACATCAACCTGTGAACCGAACGCCGCAGAACGACGGTCATCGCCATCATACCTGCCCAGACCGCCTTCCAGTGAAAAACGGTAAGCGCCCTCCTTGTACTGCATACCGACAGAACCGAACGCATGGTCGTTCTCGCCGGACTGGTTGTCGAGATCGATATTCTCATAGCCGAGCTGCACATCCGCGAGGAAACTCGCATAAATGACCTCACCGACAACGGCGGCACCATATGTGTCACCCGGCGCACCTACGGCCGTGATTGTATCGCCCGGATCTTCGCCCGTATCACCTTTACGCACGCGCAAGCTGGCAAAATAATTTTGTTTCCCGATTGGACGTGTGAACGACACACCCGCTTCGGCACGACCTTCCTGATCAGCTGCGACTGAAAAACGATACGAGTTGTATTGTACGGAATAGAACCCACCATCTTCGTCCAGCGCGCCAAGGAAGTTGTCGTTCTTCAGCTCCGCATTTCCGAAACCGCGTTTACGGCGTGAATTTTCAAACACGGCACCGGTCACGTTACCACCCGCTAGCGTGCCCCATTCATCCGAAATGGCCACCGCAAAATCATCATCGTAGGAATCGTTACGCAAGCGGTCATAATTGGCGACGTAACGCGCACTCAATTGCCATGTGTTCGGCAACTCGACTTCAGCCTGCACATCACCGATCGTACGCGTGTTGTAATCATCGTCCTCTGCCTGCGTGCTGTATTCCACACTCTGGTCGACCAGAACATTCGCATTCACGGTAACAGGGCCGATACCAACCGCCATCGGCTCCTCGATAAAGGAAATAGCGTCATAATTAATCGGCAGGCTGTTACCGTCGGCATGGGCCAGAGACGGAAAAGCGCATCCTGCGACAACGATATATTTCAAAATATGTGTATTCATTTTCATCATCCTACACCGCCCGCACAAAAGCATCTCTGTAGATGTAGTCAGCCAGTTCACGACCGATGCGCAACCCCTGATCATTATCGGCGGGCCAGTGAACACCGCCGTAAATGCGGCTCATACCGTTTTCTTCCGCAGCTTGCCAGAGGCTTGTCCATGATCTGCGAATATCGGTGAGCTGTTTCGGCCAGTTCACAAGATCGGGCGCTTGCGCATTGAAGTTCACACGGTCCGTACCGATGAAGTTTGCAATCATGCGTGCGGACACACCACTGAATGTCGAATGCCCCGACGTATATGTCGGGAAGTCAGGCGTAAAGATAAGGCTGAGCCAGTCTGAATCCCCTTCACCAACCAGTTCGGGATTGCCCATATCGTCAATACGGCGGCGGATTGTCGTTTCGGGGCGGATAATATCGTGCGTGTATTTGCTGTCCCATGTCGTGATTGCGGCATCGGCCTGCCCCATACTGAGCAATGCAAACATCCGCGCCTGCTCCAATAATGACAGCCCCATATCCTGTGACACGCGCATGGCAATGATCTGCCAGTGTCCGGGAGGCGTAACGCCGCGCGGGCCGTCTTCCCAGAAAAAGGCAATCTGTGTCTGGTCGACCGTACGGATCGTATCCTTGGTGTTTCCGCCGATGGCCTTCACATAGCGGTATTCTTCGGTGAATTGCTTACTGCGCACATCGGGAAATTCGGGCGCTAGAAAGCGTTTCTTATCCTTCATCACCCATGGCTTTTGCGCCCCCCAACCGGGAAGCAAACCACGGTGGAACGTCCCCAGAAACGGCCCGTCTTCCGCCGCATAGAACGGCCCTGTCGGCGCCCATCTCAATGCATCGTCCCGACGCGGGTAACGCCCCAGATAGAAGTTCGCCTTGTTTGGCTCCGCCCCGTCACGAATGCGGCTTTTGATCACCACATCGGAAACATATTCGCCATAGCGGATGCCGCGTTCCTTCGCGTCACCATCGGGATAGGCGGATAAAAAGCGCTGACGGTCAAACGCAAAGGAGGTCTGGAATGCTTCGCTCATCGCGCGGGACATCGCCACACCATAGGCAACCTCGGGATCGGCATCTTGTGGACCACGAACTGTCTTCCACGGTGTGTTGTAACCGCCGACAATACCGTTCACAGCCAAAAAGCCGGATACATGCCCCATCGCCAAAGCGCGTGAAGCGGGCGGTGGTGTTACGGTCTGGTTACGGATGGCCTGCAAGGCCACATCCGTCCAATGATAAGCCGCCGACAGATTTTGCGGCTTCATAAAGTCATTGATGTAGGACTGTCTGGATGTCATCGGCGCGGAACAACCGCTCAACACACCCAAAGATGATGTGCAAGCCAAGTACAATGCGCCTGATGAGAGACCGTGCAGAAAGTCTCTCCGCGAAATATTTCTTCTACTCATATTGCCCCAAGTTCAATTAGTGATGTCTATTTAAAAGGATTCCCTAATAAAGGTGAAGGGAAGCTGAAATCTTTTCCAAAGCCTTTTAAGCATGCGGGTCTTGTGGCCCCGAATATGCTTTGCTCGCAGGAACGCCTTGTACCGTTGCGGCTTGCGGCTGGTCACCCGACCATTCACCCAGCAATTTGGCAAGCTCCGCACGCTTGTGCGGATCGTTCATATCGGACGTACCTTCCCAGCACTCAATCATATTATCGAACAACAAATACCTGTTCAGCGGAATGCCGTTCTCCCCGTCCTGCAATTCTGTGTGCGCATGAACGCCCGCCCGGGTACGCGTTAACGGCATCCACATATCGCGCGCGCAGCCCGCCAGCGCTTTTAAGTCCGCGTTCTCGATTGCAGCTTCGATAGCGGCCTTATCAACTTCATCGGCGATATGCGGTTCAATCTCCGCCCAGCGCTCGCGGACATTCTGCAGGTATTTGGGATTAACCGACTTCACATCAAAAGCATCGCCCTTGAGCCAGAGCAAGCACCCGACACGGGTTGCTTCTATATGAACATTCGGACAACCGAGACGCTGCCCGAGCTCTAAATTATTACGAACGGCTTTACGCCCGACACCCGGCTCGTGAAGACCATTCGTACGCACATCGCCTCTTAAACACTCACCCGTTTGCAGATCATAGACCTGATCACAATGTAAATACGGGCTGTAAGACGGTTTATCGTCCTTATATCGCGCAGGCACAAACTTGCTTTCCAGAAACAATTGTTTCACCACGCCCTGCTCTTCCAATGCTTTAAGGGTCAGGTCCCAGATAACAAGATCATCACGGCCACCAACAACATCTCGCGACAACGCGGAAACAAATTCATCGGGCGTGAACGGCAATGCGTCCCACATGCGCATATAGCGGGAGCGGGCTTGGTTGTGATAGTTGCCCGCCATATCCGCAAACATCACGGTGTATGGCATGCGCATTCCCAGCGAAAGCATGCGCTCCTGAGCGTTTGCATCGCGTGTTGCGGCGGCGGTATCTGCGAATTCTGTAAGCATGGGCGCGGATATTACCATAACCGTAAAAAAGCGCAAATAATTTACGTAATGTGTAGTGTAAGCAGTTTTTTTTGGTAACACTTCCCACTTCCGAGCGTAAGGGTGGACATGACGTATCAAGACCCACGTATAGACCCGACAACAGCCAATGTCATTGATCACGATGTGCATCAGACATTCACGCAGCGCTCATTGCGGGCAATCGCAGGGATTGCGATCGCCCTGTTCTTCATGGGCGGTATCGTATCGTGGTTTTTCATGGGTGACCGCACGGTCGATGACGAAGAAGCAGTGCCCAACGCCCCCATATCCGAAGCTGCCGATGTCGAGCAAGCCCCCGGTAACGAATATGCCGAAGGTTCGGGACGCGGTGCCATGTATGACTTTTTCTACACCATGTTCGGCGGCATCGAACAAGGCCTGGAAGAAAATCCGCACAATCTGGATAACGTTGATCACATTGACCAGTTCAACATCAACGCCGGCGACGTGATGGGCACACCCGACACCAAGCTCGCACTTGAAGATGCCGCTGCACAAGCCGCGACGAAACTCAATGCCCAGTACGGCCAGACATTGAACACAGAACACGCCCATTCAATTCAAAACATCGTCGGCAGCCGCGTTAAGGATAAAGACGGTCAGGAAACGGGAAAGATTTTCGACATTCTGGTCAACAAGGAAACAGGCGCAGCCAAAGCCATTGTCGTTCAGGATGACAAATCCTATTACCAGCGTGACCTTAAAGCCGTCGGCTTCAATGCAGTCGACAGAAAACAGGATAACGGCGATACGGTACTGACGGTGACGGAGAACACTTTCGAGAAAGCAAAGGAATTCGAATACACCGATAAAGTGAACGAAACCTTTGTCAGCCTGCTTCGCTTGCAGGACGGTGAACTGATCGACTTTGAAGGCAAAGTCGCCGGCAGCATCGATACCGTTATTTACGAAAATGCAGAAGCGCAGGACATCTTCTTTACATTGCGTCCAGCCCTGTCCGCACAAGGTGCAAAGCAATTCAAATTGCCGTTTGATAAAGCCGAGATCGTGGAAACACCTGACGGATTGGATGTTCAATTAACCGAAAAACAAACCCGCGCACTGGCGTCCATGTTATTCACGAAAAACACGACACAGAACTAGGCGCTACACCGGAAACTTAACTGTAAATTTCGAACCTTTTTCCAGCGGCATGTATGACGCTTCACCGTCCAAAACCTGAATATTCTGCATAACAATGTATAGTCCCAGCCCACTGCCAAAAGAGATTTTGGGATGAAAACGCTGGAACATCTTGAACACTTTGGGTCTGTATTTCTTTTCAATGCCAAGCCCGTTATCACAAATTGAGATCTCGCATATATCATCGTTTTTAATGGCGATGACTTCGACATATGGGTCATCGATACTGTAATCCGCGTACTTAATTGTGTTGGACAACAGGTTTTCAAGAACCTGCCTTAAAGCATGGGCCTTCACATGTATATCGCCGTCAAAGCGCACATCGATACGAACATCCATCTTGTCGTAATTCGGCAAATAACTGATCTTGTCAAAAGACTCCTCGATCATATTCTTCAGATCGACAGCTTCCGTTTTCTGGTCTTCGTTTTTGATTTTGGTCAGCGTGATAATATCCTCAATAACGCTATCCATTTTTCGTAAAGATGCGTTGGAATATTCCAGACTTTGCTGTGCTGTTTTTATATCCCCGTCTTTAATCAGCTTTTGTGCCATCTCGCCCAAGCCAAGGGCCGAAATTACAGGTGAACGCAAATCATGGGAAATCCGGTAAGAAAATTCTACAAGCTCTTTATTCGCATCGGTAAGGTCACGCGTGGTGCGCACAATGCTCCGCACCATCGGACGGAATATAAACACCACCTCCAGCAACAGAACGCACAACGCCACTGACATAACCAGCGTTTCCAGCTTGCGAAACTGGACGATGCTTTCTTCCGACTCTTTCTGATACTGGGAAACGACATTATTGAGCTTATCCAACAAACCGTCTCTGGCGATTTTGACAATATCAAAAACCAACCCGCTTTCGCGCACAGCATCCTGACCGTCTTCGCGGTAAACATCCAGAAACTGCTGCCCCAGTGCCGTGTACTCACTCACCTGCGCATCAATACCGTTCTCGGCAAAATACATTTCTTTCACCGTCTCGCTCATCGGCGCTTTGACATCATCAATCATGGTTTTCTGCGTGAGGATACGGTGATTGGCGATCATACGCTCCAACGCGACTTCCATCTTACCCGCGTATAAATCGGCCTCTTCTGCCGAACGCGCATCGTGAACTTCACGCGCCGTCAAGGCAATCCGCTGTGAAAGCATACGCTGCATACCGCTTATGTTGATGATATAGGCATCATCCTCGTTGAGACTTAAACGCTGGATCAGCAAAAAATATGACAAGACAATCACACCGGCAATCAACGCAAGCGCCAACAGATAGCGTAGCGTCAGCTTCGCCCCGAAGGATGTATCTTTCAATGCTGTAAATCCGGCCATAATGCCTACAATTGATTGCAACCTTAACATGTCATCATAAGCCATCCGCCCATGATTTAAAAATACAGAAAAAAGAAACCCCGCATTTCGAACGCGGGGATCAAGGGGCCTTTTGTGGGGCTAGTTATTTATTTTTAGCTACTTCTTTATCCGTGTCGTACGACTACGCCACAAAACATAAATCTTTAAATTCTTCGGGGGACATAACCTCGGCCAGAGCAACGTCTTCGGCCACGTCAATCAAAATCCCGTTGGGATCTTCGACAAAGAAATGCTTACGTCCGCATTTTGCGTGCGACGGCTCCGTTATCAGATCAAGGCCTTCGTCATAAAGCCTGTCATACAAAGCTTTCACATCCTTTGTCGGATAATTCAAAATCATACCCGATACAGGTTTCCTGTATTTCTCGGGAATGGTGCTGTGTGTGAAGTCCATAATCGCCAGATACATATCAGGCCATTCTGCACGCCCTAAAATAACAAAACCTTCCATCTCGAGAGAGGGAGCAAATTCAAAATAGTCTTCGTAAAATGCTACGGTTTGTTCAAAATTATCCGAACATATAATCGGATATGAAAATTGAGATAACATAATAATCTCCTTAAAATACACCTTCTTGTACGTACTAGCCGTCCATCCAGATTAAAAAGGGTTTCTTTCTGACCCATTTACTGACATAATGTCAATATTAATGTTAACTTTTTACTGACAATGTGTCAATAAAATTACTGACACCATATCAAAAAATGGCATTTAAAAAATAAAAACAGGCACTTATGAGTAAACGCCCGGGCTCAAATAAGGAAAACCTAGAAGAAACGCGTCGCACTTTTTTGGACGTCGCAATAAAAGAGTTCTGCGAGCACGGCTTCGCTCAAGCGTCTACTAGTCGTATAGTAGAACGCTCGGGCATGGCAAGAGGTTCCCTTTATTATCACTTCGGCGACAAAAACGGCCTGTTTCATGACGTGTATGAAGACATCATGAGCAAGTGCATTGTCGGCGTCAGCGCCAAAATGGACGTTTTCGATGACGCCTGGGACGCTTTTATGGCGGGCACCGATGCATTTTTGGATTTATGCCTGCAAAAAGAATTCAGAAAAATCATCCTGATTGAATCACAAGGCGCCATGACTTACGAACAGCGCATCGCCGTCCAACAAAAAACCTTACTGGCCAAACTTCATAACCTGTTACCGGATTTATTTGCACGCGGATACTTTCCCGGACATAACGCCCAGACCTTCTCTGTTCTTGTTTACGGGGTGCTAGGAGAAACGGGACGCGCCCTCGACTTCAGCGAAAATATAGAAGAAGACAGAAAAATTTTCGGTCAGGCCTTCAAAGAAACGATGAAATGCCTGCGCACCAGTCCTTAATTAGACTGCTCTTCGGTCATAATCTCTTTGCGTAAAGCTTTCAGTTCTCTGACCTCACCTTTAAGCTCTTGCTCCTTGGCTGTCAGCTCAGCGGATTCAAACAGAACACGGTTTGTATTCAGGTTCACAAAAAGCTCTTCGTTATTTTCGGAATAGAACTGAAGCAAGTTCAGCTGCGCTCTGAGAATATCCTGATCCATAGCAAAGAATTGCGTGAAGTCCTCGACATACTTGCCGTGCACTTCTTCCCATTTTTCACGGATACCGGCCTGCTCGTCTTCATCAAAACCGGAAATCAACTCTTCAGCTTCTTGATCGGCTTGCTCGAAAGACAGCATCACCTCACCCATCTGCAATTCCAGATCCATGATAGTTTGCTCGGCAAACTCGGCATTTTCACGGGCGTATTCCGCTTTGGCCAGATTGGACGGATTGTCCAGATCATCAACGACCTTACGGGCTTTCTGATAGTCGCGCATTTTGCCGTGGACATCCTTCAAGAAATTATTCAGGAAGTCTTCGAAGGCCTGCTTGCGGGCCGCTTCTTCTTCGGCGGCAATGCGGGCTGCCTCTTCCTCAGCCGCGCGCTCTTCAGCCTCGGCTTGCGCAATCTCGGCCTGCTTGCGTTTATTGTCTTCGTACAATATGTAGCCACCGCCACCCAGTACGATCAGTAACGCCAATACCAATAGCGCGTTCCAAGCTTGTATATTCATAGCTCTGCCTCCTCTAATGCTTTTCTTAAGGCTTTAGCCGCTGTTTTCAAAGACTCGTTCCAATCCGTATCGGCCCCGTCATCGGCACCGTCGGATATGTATTTCAAACATGCAAACGGGACATTTTCCCGCTGACAGATAAGCGACAAAGCATGACCTTCCATGTCGACGCAATCGAAATGCGATGCTTCATCACCCGTGGCAAAATCATCTCCTGACCCGCAAACACCGGTGCTCAACATATCAAGACGCTGGCCGTATTCGATAATCACAGGGTCACTGGAGAACGGTGTCTGGTATTTTTCAAACCCGAGCGCTGTCACATCCATGTCACGTTGTACAAACTGTGTAGGGTTGATAACGGTTCCACCCGCGTGCTTGCGGCTGCCGGCTGTCCCCAGATTTATGATCATCTGCGGCTTGTTTTCGGCAATATGTTTGGCAAGAGCATAGGCGGCGTTGACCTTTCCTACACCTGTAAACAGGACGTCATAATCATCGAATACGTCCTGCGCTTCTTCTTTCATTGCAAATACGAGAGTCGGCTTCATGCGGCTTTTGTAGCACGAAGCGACGGGATCTTAAAGAGGGCCAGAGCGACAAAAATCGTAATCACGGAGACACTTAAATACAGTTCTTCGATTGTCATACCCATGGCCAGTACGACCGTTGAAAACACCGATGAAAGCAGAATAAACACCGCATCCATCATGTTCGAGCTGGAAATCACACGGCTACGCACATTTTCCTGCGATCGGTCCTGCACAATCGCACGAAGGGGAATAACGAAAAACCCGCACGCCACGGCTTGCAGGAACGTATCGACCAAGAGGCGCACGCCGTGAAAATTCGAAACAAACGTCACGATATCATGCAACGAACCATCAACAGGCTTCGGATACGCCAGCGCGGCGAAATAGATATCAACACCGAACGCGCCCATAAAAACACATGCCACAGGAACCCAAACACCACTGGCCTTGCCGTCCAGCAGCTTGTGGTTCAACAAACCGCCAACCGCCACACCGACCGAAAAGGCAATCATGAACACGGTCAGGACGATATTGTCCGCCCCCAATGTTTGCTTCGTGAAGTTCGGGAACTGCGCATGGAACGTGGCCGCTACGAAATAGAAAAAGGACACGCCCACAATACCGACAATCACACCAGAAGGCTGGTTCAACGCATGCCTGAACACTTCATAGATTTTAACCAACACGTTATAGCGGATATGCAGATCAGGCTCGGGCGGCTCGGCCTTCGGGATATATACAGCCGCCCAGTAACCCACGAGGGCAATAAAGACGATGATGACCGAAGCGATCATCTTCCCATGCTCCAGCGGTGCAATAAGCGCACCAATGATTGTACCGGCCAGAATAGCCATGTACGTCCCCGAACTGACCCACGCATTCCCCGAAACCAGTTCGTCGCGTTTAAGATGCTGGGGAAGAATGGCAAATTTACACGGGCTGAAAAACGCTGATTGCGCGCCCAACAGCAGCAATACAAAGAACGCGTAATACAGATTATCGCTGTACAGCGCCCCGACAGCCAACAAGGCAATCACAATCTCCGCCCGCTTGACCCAGCGGATCATCACGGCTTTATCGTATTTATCGCTTAAATTCCCCGCAAACGGGCACAGCAGAATGAACGGAAGAATAAACAGCCCCGCCGCCACAGCCACCAGAACGGCCGGGTCCCAGCCGCCGATATCCCACAAGCCATAGGCGATCAACACCACCAAAACTGTTTTAAGAAGGTTATCGTTAAAAGCGCCAAAAAACTGCACCAGAAACAGGGGCAAAAAGCGGGTCGTTCTCAAAAGGCTGATTTGGCTGTCCATTTTTATATGATCTTTATAATGTAATTATCCGTACATGGTTTATTACGGGAGTAACAGGACAATAGATGAAGATCGGTATTATAGGCACAGGAATTTCGGGCAACGCGGCGGCTTGGCTACTGCATAAGGACCATGAAATCACCGTATTCGAGAAAGCCGGGTACGTCGGCGGCCATTCAAACACGGTCTCCGTCGACGGCCATCCGGACATTGATACAGGCTTCATTGTTTACAATGAATGGACATACCCGAACCTGATCGCGTTATTCGACCATCTGGGTGTAGAAACGGTCAAAACCGATATGTCTTTTGCGGTGTCGGCCAATCACGGCAAGCTCGAATATTCCGGTGAGCATGTATTTGCGCAAATCACCAACGTCTTCAAGCCGCATTATTACAAGATGCTGGCCGACCTTTTACGCTTTTACAAAACCGCACCCGAATTTCTGGACAACCCCAACCCCGAATTGTCGCTGAATGATTATCTGACGCAGAACAAATACTCCAAAACCTTTATCCATTGCCACATCCTGCCGATGGCCGCCGCTATATGGTCTACGGGCAAGAACGATGTCGGCGAATTTCCCGCCGCCAGCTTTATCCGCTTTTTTGTCAATCATGGCCTGTTCCACCTGAAAGACCGCCCGCAATGGTGGACGGTCAAGGGATGCAGCCGCCAATATGTCGAAAAACTGACCGCAGGGTTCAAGGACCGCATCCTGACAGACACAGGCGTTACCGCCATCCACAGGGATAAAGACGGCGTAACGGTCATCGATACAAACAGCACCAAACACCGCTTCGACCAAATCATCATCGCCACCCATTCCGACGAGGCTCTGGCTTTACTGGATGATGCCAGCGAGCAGGAAAAATCCGTGCTGGGCGCCTTCCCCTATTCCATGAACACAGCCTATCTGCACACCGATGCGCGGCTTATGCCCTATCGCCGCAAAGTCTGGTCCAGCTGGAATTACATGACCACCCCCGAAGACGGACAGGTGTGCGTCTCGTACTGGATGAACAAGCTCCAGCCATTTATCGGTGAAGAGCAGGATTATTTCGTCACCCTTAACCCGCCGTTCGAACCTGCCCCCGAGAAGACGCTTAAAGTCATTGAATATGCGCACCCGATGTTCACCATGTCCGCATTGGACGGCTGGGATAAAATCAGCACCATCCAAGGCACAAACCGCACATGGTTCTGCGGCGCGTGGTGCGGATACGGTTTCCATGAAGACGGCATAAGCGCAGGCCTAGCGGTGGCGGAAAGCGTGAGCGGCCTCAAGCGCCCGTGGGATGTAACGGATAAATCCCCCGCAGGGCTGAACTGCACACCCGAAAAGGTCAAAAATGCCGCGTAATTCCCTGTATACCGGCAAAGTCTTTCATAAGCGGCATGCCCCGTTCGAGCATGCGTTCACTTACCGTGTGTTTACCCTGCTCATCGATCTCGATGACCTGCCCAGCCTCTCAAAACGTATGAAATTCTTTTCATACAACAAATTCAACCTCTTCAGCCTCCACGATAAAGACCACGGCCCACGGGACGGCAGCCCGCTTCGCCCGTGGATTGAAGCGGCCGCAAAAGCCAAGGATATCGACCTTGAGGGCGGAAAAATATACATGCTCGTCTTCCCGCGTATCCTCGGCTATGTGTTCAATCCGCTGACCGTCTATTTTTGCTACAACAAGGGCGGAAAGCTAAAAGCCGTGCTCCACCAGGTCAAAAACACCTTCGGAGAACAGCACGGATACCTCCTACCCGCTGAAAAGGACACAGCCGTGTACAAACAGGAATGTAAAAAGGTTTTTCACGTTTCCCCCTTCATTCATATGGATTGCGAGTACAAATTCCGTTTTCTGGAGCCCGAAGAAAAACTCGATTTCGCCATCCATCAATTCCAACCCGCAGGCAAAATCCTGACCGCCACGTGGGAGGGTGAGCGCACGGATTTAAGCGATAAAATCCTTCTCAAAACGTTCATAACCCACCCGCTTCTGACACTAAAAATAATTGGCGGCATACATTGGGAAGCGCTCAAACTCTGGATCAAAGGCGCGAAATATATCCGCAAACCGGAACCTCCGGCCGAAGACATGAGTTAAAATATTACAGAACAACTGATCTGATCAGCGCTGTGCTGCGAATAACGAATTAATAGTATAAACAAATCAAAGGATTATGCTTCATGCCCCCGTCCGATGTAATGGCACGCAGCGCAGAAAATGTAGATGTTGTTGTAGAAACCCCGCATACGCTCAAGAATTTTCTCGCCCAGAACCTGACCAGAGAACACGGTTATAAACCAACCCGTGCGATGCGTTTCTGCCTGCATGCCCTGACCCATATGCGTATAGGGCAGCTGGATGTCATCATGCCCAACGGTGCCACAATGCGTTTCGGCAAGCCTGACGGCCAGCCCAAGGCAGTATTGCGCATACATAATGACCGCGCCGCCAGACGGTTTCTGACCAAAGGCCATTTGGGCTTTTGCGAGGCCTATCTGGACGGAGACTGGTCATCACCGGACATTGCGCGCTTTTTCGAGCTGATCCTGCTTAACGGGCAAGCTATAAAAACGCTTCTGCTCGGTAAGCCTTGGGCCAGAGCGATTTCATGTATTTTGCACGCCCTTCAACCCAATTCCAAAAAAGGATCGAAGAAGAATATCTACCGTCATTACGATATCGGTAACGACTTCTACGAAGCATGGCTCGACCCGTCCATGACCTATTCCGCCGCCCTGTTCAGTGACGGTATCGAAGACCTGCAAAACGCCCAGAGTAGAAAATATCAGGAGATGGTCGACCGCCTCGAACTCAAACCCGAACACCACGTACTCGAGATCGGATGCGGCTGGGGCGGCTTTGCCGAGTACGCGGCCAAACACGTCGGATGCAAGGTTACGGCGATAACAATTTCAGAAGCCCAGCATAAATACGCTACGGATCGAATTGAAAAAGAAGGGTTAGCCGATAAGGTCGAAATCCGCATGCAGGACTACCGCGATGTAACGGGCACATATGACCGCATTGCCTCTATCGAGATGTTCGAAGCGGTCGGCGAAGCCTATTGGCCGACATTCTTCGACACACTCAAATCCTGTTTGAAAGATGGCGGTCGCGCAGTCCTTCAAATCATCACAATACGAAATGAGGACTTCGAAGATTATCGCCGCAGCGCCGATTATATTCAACGCTACATCTTCCCCGGCGGCATGTTGCCATCCATGAACAAACTGAAAGAACAAATCGCCGAGGCCGGATTAGAACAAGGTGACCACTTAAGCTTCGGGCCCGATTACGCCCGCACACTGGAATTGTGGAACCGCGAATTCCAATATGCGTGGCCCACCCTCAACGGTGAAAAAATGGATACGCGCTTCAAACGCTTATGGGAGCAATATCTCTGCTATTGTCAGGCCGGATTTGCAACAGGTGCGATTGATGTCATTCAAATCAACATCGACAACTCATCCAATTCCCGAGCAGGTGCGTAAACAACACTATGAAGGCGCAATATAGAATTTTGAGTTTTTTGAGCCTGTTTTTGATATGGGGATGTAGCAGCGTGGATGTACAAGACTATCAAAACAAAAGCCCTGAATTAAAAATTGAAAACTACTTTCAGGGTAAAAGCAAAGCGTGGGGCGTTTTTCAGGACCGCTTCGGCAAAGTAAGACGCCGTTTTGTCGTCGATATACAAGGTGACTGGGACGCAGAGAATAAAGTGCTGATCCTCACTGAGGATTTTCAATATGACGACGGCGCAACCGAACAACGCGTCTGGACAATCACCAAAACCGGCAAGAACTCTTATAACGGTGTAGCCGATGGTGTCGTCGGTATCGCCGAGGGCGAAAGTTCGGGCAATGCCTTTAACTTCAGATACACGTTCGACCTACCCGTTGAAGGCAAAACATGGCGTGTAACATTCGATGACTGGATGTATCTGCAGGACGAAAATATCCTGTTTAACAAGGCGACAATCCGCCGCTGGGGTTTCCGTCTCGGCGAAGTCTACATCTTCTTTGATAAGCGGAATAAGTAAGCTTATTGAATAGGCGTCATCCGGCGATATTCAAAATCTGATCCGCGTATATTGAACTTCAACCCCACCCATTGATTGGTTTTCTCATCGTACCAGATCTCGATCGGGACGCTGGCATCAACGCTGTAATGCTTTGCCTGTACTGTGGTCCCCGCAACCTCGAACTCTTCCACGCCCTTATAATCAACGGTGATATCCTCGACTTCCCCTTTCTGCGTGTTCAGAAGCTTGTCGCCTTCCAAAGCAATCGGGTTCCAGTAACTGGTCGTATACATTGGCGCGGCCGTGAAGGTTTCGCCATTAGCGTCCACTGAGAGCTGCTCGCCCCACTCCGCATCGATGTCATACTGCTTGCCGTCATCATCCGTTTCCGACTTCATGGAAACGATCCGGTCACCGTCCCAAATCTCGGTATTGCTGTGGTCATAACGGAACAATGTAATCGGCCCCAGCTTGTACTGCATGTTGATATCGATTTGGACCTCGGTCACCGCGCCGTTTTCGTCAAAAACCAGCTTATGCGTACCGAACGGCTTGCCGTTGCGGTAAATATCGAAAACCAGCTCTCCCTGCTGCGGAACAACGGCCTGCGCAGGTGTCGACAGCAAAAGAGTGCATACAAATAATGAATGGCTTTTCTTGATCATGTTCCTTTTACGCTGTGTGCGTAAAAACGGTTCAGTCATTCCAGAAATTTTTCGTAAAGATCACGAGGAATGCCAGCAGTTCAAGACGTCCGAACAGCATGGCCAGTGAAAGAATAATCTTGGAGGAGTCCGGCAAATCCGCATAAGAGCCAAGCGGCCCGATTATAGCGCCTGTACCGGCACCGACATTCCCCAAAGCCGCCGCAGCAGCACTCATGGAGGTTTCAAAATCCAGTCCCGTAGCCGCCAGCAAGACCGTAAAAATGACGTTTGCCCCGACATACAGACTTAAAAACCCGAGAACGCTGAGAACGGTCCTGTCTTTAAGGCGGTGCCGTTGGTAGTTCAGAACGAAAACACCGTTCGGATAAATAAGCGTTTTAAACTGGCGCATAGTCACTTTCCACGCCACGATCAAACGCATGATCTTCATACCGCCACCGCTGGAACCCGCACAAGCACCCGTATAGAGCAAAATGAGAAACACCAGCGAGGTAAACCCGCCCCATGCGGTATAGTCCCCCTCGATATACCCCGTAGTGGTCATGATAGACGCCACATTAAATAAGGCGGAACGGAAACTGTGCTCGAGAGAATAATAACCGAACATCCATAGCCAGAGGGTAATCGCAATCACCAAAAATGTAAGCGCCCACAAAAACACGCGTACTTGCGAGTCTGTAATAAATGACAGCTTACGCTGAAACACCAGACGCATATACACAATGAACGGCAGCGCCGACAAAATCATAAATATGGAAGCGGCATAATGAATGCCCGGATTATCCTGAAATCTGGCGAAAGATTCATTATAGGTGGTGAACCCGCCTGTGGAGATGGTCGTCATGGCATGGTTGAGGGCATCAAAACCATTCATGCCCACGGCAATATAACCAAGCACGAAAACAGCCGTCATCGCTGCGTAAAGCTGTAACATGGAGGCCATCAACTCGACACTGCGGGGCATAACCTTATCAGTGTGCCCCGCGGATTCACTGCGAAATATCTGCATACCGCCGACCTTTAGATACGGCAGCAAAATCGTCGCAAACAGGATAAACCCGAACCCGCCGAACCATTGCATCAAAGACCGCCAGAACAACATCCCCGGCGACACGATGCGCAACTCATCCAGTACCGTCGCCCCTGTGGTCGTAATACCCGAAACAGCCTCGAACACCGCATCGACCACACTCAAATGCAGGTTCGACATAATCAACGGCCATGCACAGAAGAAGCACGTGACAATCATCCCCCCGATCGTCAACAAAAACGCCTCGCGCGTACGGATATGTGGATCGTATGAACGATTGGAAATAATCAGACCACCGCCGAAAAAGACACACACAACAGCATTAAAGAAGAATATCTGGGCGTTATCGTGATCGAAGTAATAATCCACGATCGCCGGAATCGTCAGCGTTAAGCCGATGACGGTAATAAGAACGCCGAGCGCGTATCCGATCAACTGGAATTTCATGCCTGATGTGCAAGTTGTGAAACCATCTGCACATCAGAACGAAAAAACACTGCGAACGCAAGCCGTTTAGATAGAACTGCTGCCCGCAAATTGCATCGGAATAACACGGTTAACCGTACCAACACCAACAGCCAGCTCCGTATACGGATCGATCAGGATAAACAGGCCCGTATGCGGGTTGCTCTCAAACACATCCATCGCAATCGGCTTGGCCAGATTGACAAAGCCACTTTTCAGCGGGCCGTTATCGTTGGCTGTTTCGTCATCCTTGATGGTGACTTGTGTCTGCGTTTCCTGATGGTGGATTTTGACTGTGCCGCTGAACGTATCCTTGTCCTGATACTTTTTATCGAGCCATAAAATATCGGCATAAAACGCCTCACCCACTTCGTGCTCCTTTTCGGCGGGCGCCAGAACGGACCCACGGGTAATATCGATATCTTCGGCCACACGTACGGCCACGGCCTGACGGCGATTGACGATCTCGACATGTTCACCGCTGTAAACCAGCCCATCAATGGTCGCTGTCTGTCCGCTATCAACGGAAACGATCTTGTCACCGATCTTTAAAGACCCGCCATGCAGCGTCCCCATATACCAGCGTTTGCCCTCTTCATCCTTCATCATGTGTTGGATCGGCAAGCGAATGCTTTCATTGGTGTGCGTGTGACGATCCGCCTTTTGCAGATATTCAAGAACGGTCGGACCGATATACCAGCTCATATTGCTGCTTTTCTCGGCCACGTTGTCGCCTTCAATCGCACTGACAGGGACAAAATTCACAACACAATCGGAATCGTCATTTTCGAATTCATCCAGATACGCTTTCTGGATTTCGTGAAAGCGGTCCTGTGAATACTGCACGGCATCCATCTTGTTAATGGCAACCAAGAACTGCTTCACACCAAAGAAACGCGCGATCTTGCTGTATTGCACGGTTTGCAAACGCACACCGTGAATACCGTCAACGAGGATCACGGCAATATCCGATGAAACGGCTGCCACCGCCATATTACGCATATATTCAAGGTGACCCGGTGTGTCGGCGATACGGTAACGGCACCCGTCATGGCGGAAATAACGGTAGGCCACATCAATCGTAATTCCTTGGCGGCGCTCATCTTCCAGACCATCCGTGAACAGGGAATAATCAATATTCCCCTCATCATCCTTGGCGGCATCAATCTGGTCATCAGGCACAACACCGATGTCGTGCAACAGGCGACCGATCAAGGTCGACTTCCCGTCATCCACGTGACCACAGGTCAGAAACTGAATGGTTTTCAAATCTTTATCGTTAGCCATTTTTAGAAATATCCCATCTTTTTCTTTTGTTCCATGGATGCCGATGAATCCTTATCAATCAAGCGGCCCTGACGTTCCGAATGCTTGCTCAGGCGCAGCTCTTCAACGATTTCCTCCAGCGTTTCCGCCTCGGATTCAATCGCCCCCGTCAACGGGTAACACCCCAGCGTACGGAAACGGATTTTCATGTTCTTAACTTCGGTATCCTCATCAATCGGCATACGGTCATCATCAACCATAATCAACATACCGTCTTCCTGCTCGACCACAGGGCGTTCCTTGGCGAAGTACAGAGGCACGAGATCGATATTCTCATGCATGATGTATTCCCAGACATCCTGCTCCGTCCAATTGGAGATCGGCGACACGCGGGAGCTGTGCCCCTGTTGCAGGCGTGTGTTGTACAACCAACCGAATTCAGGCTGTTGGTTTTTCGGGTCCCATGCGTGGAATTTATTCCGTGTCGAGAACACACGTTCCTTGGCGCGGGATTTTTCTTCATCGCGGCGTGCGCCGATCAGAATGAAATCGAACTTATGCTTATCCAGCGCCTGTTTCAGCGCATCGGTCTTCATAATCTGCGTATGCTGGCGACTACCGTGCTCGAACGGACCGATACCCATATCCACACCGTCCTGATTAATATGCACATGCAGCTTCAGATCATGCTTCTTCGCCGTTTCATCGCGGAACTTGATCATCTCCTGAAACTTCCATGTCGTATCAACATGAAGCAGCGGCACAGGACATTTCGCGGGCGCAAACGCTTTCAGCGTCAGATGCAGCAGGACACTTGAATCCTTGCCGATCGAATACAGCATGACAGGATTATCCGCGACTGAGATCGCTTCACGGATGATGAAAATCGCCTCATCCTCCAGCTCCTGCAAATAATTGGGTAATGTCATTGTTACGTCCTTCCTCTACTCTGCCGCGACCGCTTGAGCCGCAATCGCTTTACCGTCAAACTCTTTGCCTTTGAAATGCGTGCGATGGATGTAATCACCGAAACGCTCTTCGCCGTCACGGTTCTTCACAAACTCGCCAAACAATTCATCCAAAGTTTCCAAAGCTTCAGCCTCATCGACCTCTTCCTTGTATACCTGGTTCAGGCGCTCACCTTCATAGTCACCGCCAAGACGCAGGGCGTATTTACCCGCCGCCTTACCGACAAACCCGATCTCCGCCATGTAGGGACGACCGCATCCGTTCGGGCAACCCGTCATACGGATCGTCATCGCTTCGTCTTTTAATCCGTGCTTGTCCTGCACGTCTTCAATCTTGGAAATCAGGTCCGGCAAATAACGTTGAGCTTCAGCCAACGCCAGCGGACAAGTAGGCAACGCCACACAGGCAATCGCTTCTTTACGCGCTTTCGACGCCGCTTCCACATCCACGCCGTGCTTTTTCAGGATGTCTTCCAGCGCCTTTTTATCTTTCTCGGCCACATGGGTCAGCATCACGTTCTGGTTACCCGTAAACCGCACACCGCACTTACCCGTCTTGGCAACTTCATAGAGTGCGGATTTGATGTTGTACTCGGCGCCGAACGCGGTCTTGCCGTCAATCACGCGGCCATTCTCAACAAAAATGCCGTAAAACCACTCACCGTGATGATCTTCATACCAACCATACGGGTCGCCGCGATAGGTGAACTTGTATGGACGCGCCTCTTCAAGCTTGAATCCGCAACGTTTCTCGACTTCACCTTTGAAGAAATCAACGCCCAAGCGATCAACCGTGTACTTCAAACGCGCTTGGTTACGGGCCTCGCGGTTCCCGTAGTCACGCTGAACGGCGGCGATCTGCCACACGCAATCCAGAGCCTGGTCTTTCGGTACAAAACCGATAATCGTGCCACGGCGCGGATATGTTTGCAGGTTACCATGCGTTGTTCCGAAACCACCGCCAATAGAGACGTTAAAGCCTTGGAATTCGTCGCCTTCACCAATCGCAATCAAACCGATATCGTTGGAGAACACATCGTTTTCATTATGCGGCGGAATCGCAATCGCGATCTTGAACTTACGCGGCAGATAAATGTCCTTATAGAGCGGGTCATCCTCGGGCGGTTTGTCCTGCTCCAGCTTCTCGCCATCCAGCCAGACTTCCTTGAACGCGCCTGTACGCGGCAGCAAATGCTCACTAATCTTGCGCGCATAATCAAAAACTTCGGCGTGATACGGCGCAAGGTCAGGGTAAGCCCCCGCCATCACGTTTCTATTCACATCACCACATGCGGCAATTGCATCCAGCCCCAACGCATCGAAATCCTTCATCGTCGGCTTCATGCGCGCCTTCACAACACCGTGAAACTGGATCGTCTGGCGCGTTGTAATTTTCACATCGCCGCTCGCGTTCTCGTTACAGCAATCCTGCAACGCGACCCATTGGTCAGCCGTTAAATCACCACCCGGAATACGCAGGCGGATCATGTATGAATACGCCCATTCCAGCTTCTTACGCTCGCGCTCTTCACGGCGGTCACGGTTGTCCTGCATGTACGCACCGTGGAATTTAATCAATTGCTGCCCGACTTCGGGGATAGCACCGGTCAGGGAGTCCGCCATTTCATCGGACAAATCACCACGCAAACCGCGGCTGTCCGTCTTCATCTTCTCGTTAGCAGAGAGTTTGGCGGGGTCGTTAATGTCTTCGGGTTTTGGATTATCGTTGCTCATTAGTAAACGTCCTTTACGTATCGGCCCTGCTCTTCGAGATCGGCGAGGAAATCCTCGGCATCTTCGGGAGACAATGATTTCTGATGCGTGAAAATGTCGATGAGGGCTTTATCGACATCCTTGCTCATCGGGTCTTTGTTACCGCACACATAAATCGCGGCCCCGCCATCGACCCATGCCATCAATTCTTCGGCATTCTGTTGCAGGCGGTGTTGAACATAGACTTTCTCGTCCTGATCGCGGGAGAATGCGAGGTCGAGCTTATGAATGGTTTCTGTTGCGAGATGCTCCTGCCATTCGGTCTGATACAGGAAATCACAATGCGCATGCTGATCACCGAATATCACCCAGTTCCGGCCGTCATGGCCCAATTCGCTGCGTTCATACACAAATGAACGGAACGGCGCGATGCCCGTACCGGGGCCGATCATAATCGCATCCTGATCATTAGCAGGCAGATTGAATATCTGGTTTTGCGA
Organism: Alphaproteobacteria bacterium; assembly: GCA_016764775.1. Taxonomy (GTDB): domain Bacteria; phylum Pseudomonadota; class Alphaproteobacteria; order Micavibrionales; family Micavibrionaceae; genus TMED27. The sequence goes on along the minus strand of JAESRE010000023.1, from coordinate 17,031 downwards.
GATGTAGAACTCGATCTCGTCGCCTTCTTTCAATTCGGCGAGATATTTTGATGCGATCCCGTAGCCGATACTGCCGTCCTCTTCCGTATAGGTCGCCAACGCAACCGTCAGGTGGATTTCCCCTTCGTGATAAGACGGGGAAGACGCGATAGAATACAGACGCGGCGTCAATTCGCGTTCTTCTACTTCATCACCGCGCGGCAAAATAATGCCCGCCGCATCCCCGCAGGAATAAATGATGTCGTCTTCATATTCGATTTCGATGTGATAGGTCTGTTTCTTGGAATCGTGGTCATTCAAATTCACGATGTCCCTTACAACACCTTTGACAGGTTCGAGGCGCGTATAACCTTTGCCCGTGCGAACCTCCACCGTCGGTGTCATATCAAAGCCCATCGGGGCAGCAGCGGCTGGCGCCGTATCACCAACGATTTTGTTCAACTCGGCGACAGTCTCATCAATCCATTTCGGCGTGTGTGATGCGTAATCGACATCGAACAAAGCAATCTCCTGAAACGCTTTACCACCGAGGCGCTCCAACTGCTCCTGTAATTGCGTAGCCGCCCCGCAGAATATCTCGTATGTCTTATCACCAAGCCCGAGCATGGCAAATTGCAACCCCTCCAACGCATTATCATCGGCGGCTTTAATCGCATCAAAAAACTTGATGGCTGTCTCCGGCGGGTCGCCCTCACCGTGTGTAGAAATCAGGAAGACCGCGAATTCATCTTTGGGTATATCTTCGACCTTCAAACGGTTCACCGCATTGTTCTTCGCCTTGAAGCCTGCACCTTTCAGACCCTTCATAACCTGCAAGGATAAGCCTTTGGAATTGCCCGTCTCGGTCGCGTAATAGATATTCACCTTCGGCTTATCGGCTGCGGGGGCTGCGCCCATACCGGCTGCCATTTCACCACCGGCTTTGCCTTGTAAATAGCCCGACACCCATAACAACTGGTCACGGTTTAGCCGTGCCTCCAGTTCCTGCAAAAGTTTCTGCTGTTCAGGATTAAGCATTCATTCCCTCTATATGTTCGAAGCTCTAACCAATTTTCCGTCAACAAGATGCAGACCGCATTCTTGCTTATTATCCTCTTCCCACCACCAGCGGCCCGCACGCGGATGCTCGCCCGGCTTGATCGGACGCGTGCACGGTGCACAACCGATTGATGGGTAACCGATATCGTGCAGAGAATTGTACGGAATGTCGTATTCGTCAATATATGATCTCAATGCATCGATATTCACGTCGATTAACGGCGAGACTTTTGCAATATCACGCCCTGCATCCAGCTCGGCTACATGCATATCACTGCGGTTTTCGGAATGTGCCGCACGCAAGCCTGATATCCAGATATCAACCCCTTCCAGGGCACGGCCCAACGGCTCGACTTTGCGCACAAAGCAGCACGCCTTACGGTTTTCGACTGATTCAAAGAAACCGTTTATCCCTTGCTTGGCGACCAGTTCCTGCGTCTTTTGCGCATCGGGATAGAAGGTTTCGATCGCGACATTGGGGTAAGTTTCGCGGGATTCTTGCGCAACTTTATGGGTCTGCTCGAATAAACGCCCCGTATCCAGAGTGAACACACGTACAGGCACGTCATATTGTGCAATTGCATGCAAAATCGCCTGATCCTCGAGCGAATAACTCGTCGAAAACGCGATTGAATAGTCGCTGTAGTCTTTCAGCTTCTCGATACGGTCTTCCCAGTGATCAAGCGCACCGAGTTCTTCGACCAGCTTGGCTGTAAGCTCTTTTTTATCCATTACGCGGCCTCCTTCTCGTCTTTTTCAGGAAGGGGCGGCAAATCTTCAAAGAAATTACCGTCTTCGATCGGGGGCTGCTTCCACTTGAATTCTTCGTAATAACGGGTGACTTCACCCACGATCATCAAGCACGGGGAGGCAAACTTTTTATCGGCGTAATCCTCCTCAAAACGTGCAAGCGTGCCCGGAAATTCTTTTTGATAAGGGGTGGTCCCCTGCTCAATAACAAGGAAACGCGTATCGGCATCAAAACCGTTTTCGATCAGCTTCTCGCATAATGTACCGTAATTATGGCTGCTCATATAGAACACCAAAGTCTCATTGGTCGCATATTGCATACCTTCCCAGAAGGTCTCATCATGCAACTGGTCCTTATAAAGCGTCAGGAAACGCACACTCAGAGCCTTATCCCGCTCGGTCAACGGCAAACCGGCATAGGCTGCGCAACCATGCGCCGCACTGATCCCCGGTACGATTTGATAAGGTACACCCACCTTCTTCGCAATTGCGATTTCTTCCGCCGCATGTCCGTAAATTCCGGGGTCTCCCCCTTTCAGACGCACAACAATATGACCGTCACGTAAATGACGCTCGATAATCTCGTCGATCTCTTCTTGCTTCTTATGATGATGGCAACGTGTCTTGCCGACGAAAATCTTTTCCGCATCCTTGCGGCCATATTGTGTAATCAATTCGGGGGCGGCTAAACGGTCATACAAAATGACATCGGCCTGCCCCAATAAACGGATCGCTTTCAAGGTCACCAGATCGGCATTCCCGGGTCCCGTTCCGACCAGATAAAGGGCCGGTGAATGACGGTCGGGATAGCGCGCCAAGGCTTCATCAAACAGTTCCTCAGCCCGCTGTACGTTTCCTTCCAAAACCTCCTCGGCAATGGGTCCGCGAATGACATCTTCACTGAATAACCGTCTTGGCTGAATTTGGCTAAGACCTTTTCTTAATTTACTTTTTTGAGCCTCCATGAAATCGATCAGCCGTTCGAACTCAGCCGGAACAATCGTCTCCAGAGTCTGCTTAATCATGCGCGCGAGCGTCGGTGCAATACCCGAAGTCGAGACCGCAACTTGCAGCGGACCGCGACGAACAAGCGCCGGAAAAATGAAGTCACATAAAGGGGGGTTATCGACGACGTTGACGAGGATTCCATGGGCACGACAATCATGTGCTATTCGTTCATTTAACGCATCATCATCGGTCGCCGCGATCACAATCCGGCGCCCCTCAATTCTTCTCAATTCGTATTCGCCCTGCTCATAGGAAAAACCATGATCGTCACACATGTCGATAATGGCTTCGCCCAATTCCTTCGCCACAACATCGACACGTACGCCGACAGATGCCAAAGCTTCGGTCTTGGCACAGGCAATTTCACCTCCTCCGACAACAAGAACGGGGTGGTCATCATCGGCTTTTAAAAACAAAGGCAGATACGTCATTTCACTCTACTCTTAACGATTAAAAACAATATAATCTACAAAATAAATTTGTAAATACATTTTTAAATTGTAATTTAATTACTTTAAGATAAAATGAACGAATGCAAGCACTGCCTAACAAAGCCTATATCGCGCTCGGAGCCGCACTTTTCATCGCCTTTCACGGCGGTAAAGACACCCCCATTGCGGGCACGGCGATTGCCGAACATTACGGTTTAAAGAAGCGCGCATTGGAACCTACGCTTCAATGTCTGGGCAGTAAAGGCATATTGGACAGCATTCGCGGACAAGGCGGCGGCTATTACATGCCCGCCCCTGAAAATGTCAGCGTGGCCGATGTCGTTTCCTGTTTTCTGGATGATAAAAACCCGTGCGATAAGGCATTTACCGAATTCGCCCCCGTTATGATGGATGCGCTCAAACCCGGTCTGCATGACTGGCTTCAGGCTATGTCCAAAATCTCCATCGCCAGCCTGTGCGAAAAGCTCGACGACTCGGGCGTGCCGAAAATGGGCGAAGCGGTGCTGGATTTCGCCATTTAAGCGAATAGACGCGCATTAAGTTATTCACATAAATCATTGATACAGCGCATTTTAATTACTCAATAAATACCCACTTTTAAATTATTATTGCTTTTCATATATTTTTCTTTATTATTCTTTACTAATTAAGCGAGTTACAGGGAGTTACTCAAATGTCACGCGCATCCGTAATGGTTACGGGCGTAGCGGCAATTGCTTCTCAATTTTTAGCAGCAATAGCAAGCGCTCAGCCAAGCGCTGCGGAACACGGTTTATCAAATTCAGATAATATGCCCCATCAAGGAATGATGGTGCCAGGACACGCTGAAGCGGAGCTCATCAAGAGTTTCTGCACAGCATCGGATGCACAAAGCGTATCTGAAAAGCTGCTGTCACCCGTTGTAGACGCAGAAGGCGCAGAACCTGAACTAACAGGTTCGCAATGGTCGACAGCCCTAATTGAACCACTGCGTAAAGATCCATACTTCGCAGATATACTTGAATACATGGATCAGAACCACGTGCATGTATGCCGTTCCGACACTCTCGGCGCACCATCAAAGATGGTCAAATTCGGTGATGACGGAATGTTTCTTCAACTTGACCCCTCGCGGTCCGTTACGGGGCTACAGCGTCAACGCATTCCCGCCGGTGATGGCGGTGCGATGTTCGCGATGCTGACAGCGCTGCGTACCGAAATGACCAACGGGGAGCGCGCCCCCGCACCGGTAACACTCAATGAAGTGGGCCTGCAGTCCATGGGCTTTAACCCGCTCTATTCTTTGGATGACAACCACTTGAAGCTGCGGGCGTCCTATATCGACCACATCTTGTATATTGCCGAAGCATCAATGCGCTTGAAAGAAGTTGCAGGCGACGATCGCTTGCATGACTTTCTGCGCCAGTTCCCCTACCCCGATACAACCGCCGTCGGTTTGGCACGGGATATGGAAGACGCGCTGAGAGCAACCATGGATGAAAACAACAACGGTGAAATCACAGCCTATAACCGTCGCGCAGTATTCGATGAATTCTTCACCAAGGATAAAGTTTTCGTGTCACTGGACACATCATATCCGAAAGCCTTCCTCGGCCAGTTGGCACGCAACGGATATAACGCCGAACTGGGCCGTGATGCAGTCTTGCCGCAAAACTACGGCGGCACACCAATGACGATGCAGGACCTCACAAGCGGAGAGCTGGGCGAACGCCATAACGGGAACTATCTGGGCGAAGAAAGCGGCCGCAATATCCTGACCAGCGACTACTACCGTTTGCCGCCGTTTGATGTCGACAACGCGCTGGCCATGATGCAGGTTCGCCACGCATTGGGTAACGCCAGATACTCAAAACCCGCACGCCCACTTCCGGGAGTGCCGTCACGCGAACCGAATGGCATGGAAGCATCCTACACGCCGATCTAAACGCGGCGTATATTCACTTTTTCTTGTATGAAAGCCATTGCAACCTATTGTCTGGGTTTCATACTCATTGTTATAATGATGTTCTTTGCCCCATCCGAAAGCCCGTGCGTGTGCTGGATTTAATTGTCAAAAAAACCGCTGAATATTTAGCCATCCCCTCCGTTGTCGGGCACGAGAAATTCTTCATGGATTATCTCGAGAAGGAGTTCGAGGCTCTGGACCTCAACACATATCGTTATGACGGCGTGATGGAAATTCAAGGACGAGACGTCGGTGAACATATCGTTTGCGCCCATATCGACCGCCACGGTTTGATCTGTCTGGGCGATGACGAATATGTCTATGCCGCGCAGTTCATCAAGGAAATCAAATACGGCGAAAATAACAAATCATCGCGCAAACAGGTCGAAAGCATTGCCGAACGGTTTGAAGGCGAAGAAGTCTACGCCTATCACCCAGACACGGGCGAGCATATCGGTGAAGGCATCATCCGTGCCTGCTACCCCAAGCTTCGCAATGATGATGCGCTCTTTTTCGTAGAGGGCATTCCGCTGCTGGAACCAAACACCCCGCTCGCCTACTCACGGCAGGCGAGCTTCGAAAACGACCATCTGGCCGGACAAATTGATAACGTCATCTCCATCGCCATACTCTACGCGCTGTATAAAAACGGGTACGAAGGGACGGCTCTGCTGACCTGTGAGGAAGAAATCGGCAAAAGTTGGCTTCACATCGCGAACTACCTGAACGGTATGCGCATTGAAACCGACGAACTTTTGGTCATCGACACCAGCCCGTTCTCTGAACATGACGTTATAGAGGAGGGCCCGATCATCCTGCGCAATCAGGACAAAAGCGAAGAGTTCAACGACAACCTTGTCGATAAGCTCAAAGCCCGCTGCGAAAAAATGAAGCTGCCTTATATTGTGAAAGACGAGTTGCTTTTATCCCAAGGCAAAGAAATCGACGACCTCGGCTCAACCGAGCTTGGCCGCCTTGTCGAAGGCTCGGAAGGCCTGTGGAACGGCGCAACAATACAAATACCGACGCTGATGTATCACACCAGTAACGAGACTACGACTTCCCAAGCGATCGAAAATTATTATAATTTCCTGCATAACATCCTCGTTAAGGACAAGATTTAAAAATGCGCAAAGCCAAAACGATGATCGGATGGGAGGAATGGTGCGCTTTTCCCGACTTGGGACTGCCAGCCATTAAAGCCAAGGTGGATACAGGCGCCAAAACATCCTCCATCCATGCCTATGACATTAAACCCGTCACCAAGGACGGGCAGAAATATGTGCGGTTTAAAATCCACCCGCTGCAAAAAAATAAAACACTCGAAGTCCAATGCGAGGCCCCGCTTTCCGACTTTCGCAGCGTGACAAGCTCTAACGGTGAGCGCGAAAAGCGCTATGTCATTAAAACACCGATGAAATTAGGGAACAAAACCATTGAGGCAGAAGTTACATTAACATCACGCCATAAAATGACATTCCGCATGCTTTTGGGCCGTGATGCGATCGCAAAAGCAAAATTTACAGTCGATCCCGTAAAATCCTTCTTGCTTGGCAAGGTAAAGGACCCTATAGAACGCTACACAGCCGCATCCGAAGGAGAAACGACATGAGAATAGCCGTTCTGGCCACCAATCCCGATTTGTATTCCAACAAACGTTTGATGGAAGCAGGAGAAGAGCGCGGCCATGAAATGCACTTTATCTCGATCCGTGATTGCTACATGGACATCACCGCGCGCAAACCCGAAATCCATTACCGTGGCGGCGAAATCCTGAAAAAATTCGATGCGGTTATTCCGCGCATCCGTCCCGGCCTGTCATTTTACGGCAATGCGGTTTTACGTCAGTTCGAAATGCAGAAATCCTACCTGCTCAACGGCCCCATCGCGATTGGCCGCGCACAGGATAAGCTGAGAACTATGCAGATGCTGTGCAGCCATGACATCAATATCCCGCGTACGGCGTTTGCCAACTCACCGCTCGACACGAAAGACATGATCAAGACCGTCGGCGGTGCGCCCGTCGTAATCAAATTGCTGGAAGGCACGCAAGGCAAAGGCGTCGTACTGGCCGAAACAGCCAAGGCAGCTGAATCCGTGATCAATGCGTTCAAGAGCCTGAAAGGCAACGTGCTGGTTCAGGAATTCATCGAGGAATCCGCAGGCACGGATTTGCGTTGTTTTGTTGTCGGCGAAAAAGTGGTTGCCGCCATGGAACGCCGCGCCGCCAAAGGCGAGTTCCGCGCCAACATCCATTTGGGCGGAACAGGTCACAAGGTCAAAATCACACCCGAAGAGCGTAAAATCTCAGTCGCCGCCGCGAAAGTCTGCGGTCTCAAAGTCTGCGGCGTAGATATCATCCGCTCCCACGAAGGACCACGCGTTCTGGAGGTCAACGCCTCCCCCGGTCTTGAGGGTGTCGAAGGCGCGACCAAGAAAGACATCGCCGGCCTGATGATCGAGCATATTGAAAAACAGGTCGCGAAGAAAAAAGCCAAAAAGGCCAAGAAAGCCGCCTCATAAAGAAAACGGCCCGCTATTCGCGCGGGCCGCTTGTTATTCGATATATCTAAAGCTTACTGATTGGTGGCTTTCGTCAACTTCACCAGATTGATGAACTCCGCACGGTAACCGAATGTATCTTCGCCTTTACCTTCCTGAGCCAGCGCAATCACATCGTCGTAATCGAAGTCACCGCTTAAGTGATGGCCGCCTTGCAGGAGCTGGGCAAAGCCTGCGACCGCTGTCGCGAATTTTTGCTCTTGGCCCGCTGTCCCTTCAAGCGCGGTCGTGATCGGCGTCGTGATCAGCGTAGACGTATCTTCCTTCGGCAGCTTGTAACGCATCTTCAGGAAGGCAATCTCGTTACTGAAATCCGTATCCGCTGTCGCCGTTTCAGTTTTCTCTTCAGCGTCACCATAGCGCAGAGGATCAACACTCACCGCGGAGCTACCTGTCGGCACGATCTCGTAAATGGCTGTCACTGTGTGACCCGCACCGATATCACCAGCATCGACTTTATCATTGTTAAAGTCTTCACGGTTCAAATGACGTGTTTCGTAACCGATCAAACGGTACTCGGCCACAGCATTCGGGTTGAACTCGACTTGGATTTTCACATCCTTGGCGATCGGGAACAGGCTTGAAGTCGCCTCTTCCACCAGCACCTTGCGGGCCTCGTTCAGATTATCGATATAGGCGGCGACGCCGTTACCGTTCTGCGCCAGAGACTGCATGATATGGTCGTTGTAGTTACCCTGACCGAAGCCGAGAACAGAGAGAAAGATGCCTGTATTACGTTTCTTCTCGACATATTCTTCCAGCTTCTTCGGATCGCTGATACCGACATTGAAGTCACCATCAGTCGCCAGAATGACGCGGTTCACAGCTTCATCATCGAAGTTTTCTTCCGCCATCTTATAGGCCAGCTCAATACCCGCTGCTCCGGCCGTACCACCACCGGCGCGCAGATTGTCCATCGCGTTGATGATTGTCGACTTCTCGGACACAGGGGTCGGCTCCAACGCCACACCTGTATGACCGGCATATGTAACGATAGATACAGTGTCGTCATCATTCAGCTTACTCAGCAACAGCTTCAGAGAATTTTTCAAAAGCGGCAGCTTGTCAGGTGAATTCATCGACCCCGAAATATCCAGCAAGAAGACAAGGTTGCTTTTCGGTTGTGGTCCGTCGATTTCAAAGCCCTTGATACCGATCTGCATCAACTGCTTACCTTCCGCCCATGGGCTATCCATAAGGGTCACAGTCGGCTTGAATGGCTGTGATGCGTCCTCAGGCAGCGCATAGTTATAATCGAAATAGTTGATCAACTCTTCAACACGCACCGCGCTCTTTGACGGCATCTGGCCGTTGTTCAGTTGTCGGCGCATAAAGCTGTAAGAGCTTGTATCGACATCAACCGAGAATGTAGAGACGGGTTCGGCAGAGACCTGCTTGAAAGGATTGACGTTAAACTCTTCGAACTTATCGCGCCCTTCGTCCTTGTAATATCCTTGATGAACATCATCTTGCGGCGGCACAGGGGCAATCAAGTGACGTGCAAAACCCTCGGCCTTTCTCTCCTTCGCCTTCATGGCTCTGTTGGCAACCAAACCTTCAACCATTGATGTTTCCGGCGCAGGTGATACAGCGGCCATATCCGCTTCCGCCATTTCCATTTCAGGAGCAGGCTTAGATGCAGGCTGTTGATCTTGTCTTGTCTGACTACCGTCAGTTAAACCAAGTTCAACTTGATTAAGCTTCGCGACCTCAGTCGTTTTCTGATCATCTTTAAATAAATTTCCAAATGGGTTTGATGCGCCAGAGGTTGAAATATTTGTAGCGATACTGGAGAAGTTGTTTCCACCAGCGCCACCAGCTGTCGAGTTTGTAGTGCCTTCACCAACCGTTTCATACATATTCTCGTACATAAACGGCACTGCAAAAAGCGCACCGGCAACGACCAGCATGGCCGTACCTTGTAAAAGTTTTTTGTTACTTTTCTGTTCCATTGTTTCTCTCCCGTTTTGTGAGTTTCTACCCATAAGACGAGAAAGGAATGAAGATCCTTGGGATTTTTTTTCTTTTTCTTGCTGGTGCGCCTTAAATTCAGACACAGCAACGTTTACAGCACGTTTCTGTTCATTGATATCGTGCTCCGGAACGTCGATGTCTTGCAAAATTTTCTTTAATTGTGCGTCATCCATATTTCTGTTCCTTTTCAAACTGCGCGTTCAATTTCTTACGCGCCTCGTGTATGCGCCAAGATACGGTGCTCTCCTTCACCCCTAACGCTTTCGCGGCTTCTTTATGCGACAGCCCCTCACTCATCACCAAAAGCAACGCTTCCTTCTCCCCGTCGGGCAAATCCTGCACCGCCGCCAAGACCTGCTTGGCATAGAGCTTTGAATCGCTTTTGGCATTCGTGGAGACGTTATCGAGGGCTTCGGGGTCGGGCTCCGCTTTTTGCGTATGGCGGTTTTGCTTTTTGTACCAGTCTTTACCCGCATTGATGGTGAGGCGGTAAAGCCAGCTGGTAAACGCGCAATCCCCTTTGAATGAATCCAGCCCGCGTGCAAGCTTGATACAGGCATCCTGCGTGATGTCTTCGGCATCATTCTGATTACCACACCACTTGAACGCCATTTTAAACATGGTCACATAATGACGGTTGACCAACTGCTCGAAAGCAACAGCATCACCTTTCTGCGCCAGTTTTATCAATGCATCTTCGTCGTCCATAAAGCGCCTTTTACCTATATGACGAGGCTCAGTATAGAATCCTTGGAAAAAAATTCAGCTTTTTATTGAAGAGTATTCAGAGCTGAACACTGCTCTCTGCTTGACATTTACCATAAGAATTACTATAAATTCATTCTTACTTATATAAAAACGAATACTAAGCAGGGCTATGGGTTTAACACGCACTCATAAATACGGAATTCTGGCTGCAGGTGGCGCAGGTGTTGCAGCCATCATCGGCAAGGATGTCTTGCTGGGACTATTCATGGCAAGCTCTACCCCGCTTTCCGAAGAGACCTCACAAGTAGACGCCGAACAATCCCAACAGATGAAGGACGCCATTGAAGACGCCGTAGAGCAGAGCTTTGGCCGCCGCATGGCAACCGCAGAGGACTACGAGATCGCCGCTATTGGTAAACTCATGTACGAAAGCAAGAGATGCACAGCCCAAATTGTAGATATTCCCGGATATTTCACAGATGTGCCGGGCACCTTGCTAACCACAGCCGCACACTGCACATTTGGAAAAGACCCTGAAAAGTTCAATTTTTCCACGACATACGCAACGGCTAACGGTGAAGAAACGGAGTTTCTTCTGGAAAGCAGTGCGGACAATCCGGCTCTGGTATGGACCAACCCCGGATATGATCCTGATTTAGGTGATAAGAAAAAACTACAGCCGGATGATAATGCCATCATCTTTTTTCCGCATAGACGCCCGCCTGCCGCAATCACCCCGATTAAACAGCGCGTATTTGCTCATCACATGGCAGATTACAACATTGCGGCTTTGGGAGCATTACACGCCAGCGCGGCAGGCTTTTCCCGGGACTTACCCGACGGAAAAAGCATTGATGAAGAATGTGAAGCAAGCCAACCACTAAATGGTGGCTTAGTGACCACAACGTGTAAAATCAATTACGGCGCCAGCGGCGGCAGTCTGCTTGTTCGAAATCTCTTTGGTGAGCTTGAAAGTCTGGCCGTATTGGCGGGGGGCACAGTCAAGGACGGCGAAATCGACGTAACGGCCGATAATTTCCGCAGTTATTATGCACCGTTTTACCATCATCAACTTGCCGATGTACCATTCCTAAACAAAGTCGATCAATGTGTCATGATCATGGAGCCTGACGGCGGAAATTTGCGCATGCACGCCGATATTGGCAGCGACACAGTCGGTGATGCAATGCCCCAAAGCAGCGTTGTGCGGGTTCGCGATACGTTGGACTGGGAACGCGCGGAAATCGGCGACCCGAATGTATGGCTGGAAGTCATGGAAACCGAAGACGGGCGTGACGGCTATATCCGCAGCGATCTGGTCGCCGAAGTAAATTGCCCATAGAGCGAACTGCCCCTAAGCATCCACCAGCGGGTTTTCCTCGATATAATCCGCGAAATATTGCCCGTTCTTAAGCGTCTTTAATTTCTGCTCCAGAAATTCTGAAAAATCATCCGTCTTGCAATCCTTGAACTTGCAGGGCTTGTCGACGATCACATCAACAAAGAACGGTACGATCACAGGATCACCTTTCGGCAAGGCTTTCCCCAAACCGAATGTCAGGATAGGCGCGACAGATACGTCGGGATATTTTTCGGCCAAAATCGAAATCCCGCGTTTGAAATCTGCAATCTTTTCGGGCTCCCCGCGGCTCCCTTCAGGATAAAAAATCACGATCTGGTCATTATCCAGCGCATCATAAATCGGCTCTAACGGATCACTCGTACGTTTGCCTTTGCGTGCAATCGGGATGATGTTGATGACGTTCGTCGACAGCCACGCCCGCAAAGGCGTCTTCATGAAATAATCCGCAGCCGCAACAGGGCGAAGCTTTCGCAAGTTACGTAACGAATACATATTCATTAGCACCAAAGTATCGAGATGGCTGTTATGGTTGGCAATGAGGATAGCAGGTCCATCCTCGGGCAAGTTCTCATGCCCCTTTACCCGCACACCTAAAATAATCAGCAGCACAGGCTTAACGATCAAACAGAAAAACAAAATTTGTAGCGCCCGTCCGAGCATGCATTACCCCCCGAAGAAATAACGTGTGAAGTGCAGGAATAACGGCGCGGCCAATGTCAGACTATCCAGCCTGTCCAACACTCCGCCATGACCGGGCAATAATGAACCGCTGTCTTTTGTGCCCAGATCTCGTTTTACTGCCGAGATTGTGACATCCCCGATAAACCCGACCGAGGCAATCAATGCGCCCGCCGCCATCGCGTACGGCCAGGTGAAGGGCGTGTAAAACGGCGCCAGAATGATGGCCAGAACGGTCGTCGTGCAAATACCACCGATTAAGCCTTCCCAACTTTTACCGGGACTAATCTCCGTGACCTGATGTTTGCCGAACAACTTGCCCCAGAAATATTGCGCCACATCATTAAACTGCGTCAGGAAGAGAACGTAAAACAATAACCCCGCACCACCAGCTGGCAACTCGACCGTCGTCGGCATCACGAGCAAAAATGCAAGGTGCGAGAGGTTGAATACGGTCAGCATCAACCCCCAGTGCATCGTGCCGACGGATTTGATATAGCCGCTCGTTTCCCCTGCTAAAATCAAACGGAAAGCAATAAAGAGCAGCGCATAAACGGGAATGAAGATGATGAACAATCCGTACCAGCCGATAAAGACCCAGTAATACTGGATCGGCACACAAAGATACGCCCAAAGCAAAACCCGCCGGTCAACTTTGCGCGTCGGCACCAGCGTGAAATATTCTTTTAAAGCGAGAAAACTGATAAACCCGATCGCGATGATCGCCGCCTTTGTGCCGAGTGCGAGCACCACCGTCGCCATGAGGATGATGTAACCCCATGTCTTGGTCCGCGCGACCAGCTCGGAAAAGTCCTTATCCTTTAATCGGTTTTTCAGCAGCAAAATACTCGCCGCCGCCGTTCCCAAAACGGCATAGACGCCGAACATGCCAAGCCATATCGGATCGGTCAGTATATTATCCATTGTTCAATCCCCATTTGATGCGGCGGTGAAGCGTCCAGATACTCAATACAATGAACACGCCGAAAATGCCCGTATAGGCCATGCTTGGTAAATTCAAAAACACCATAATGTAACCCAGAACCCCGAACGCTACTGCGCGGTCACTCTTGCCGAACGGCCCGTCATAACGACGGTCATTGCCAACACCAAGCGCGAGCACACCCGCAAACTCGATCAATATCGCGAGCAAAACGACCATGAGAACCAACATCGGATTTGGAAGTAAAAACATGAACGGCAGATACAAGGCAGTATCGGCGACCACATCACCAAGTTCATTCAGATAAAAACCGAGATCGGATTTTTGTTTGAACTCCCGCGCGAGCATACCGTCGATTGCGTTGAGCGCCATGCGGAAGAAAAGAAAAACGGGCAGCAGCAGGAGAGACGCTGCGCTGCCCCCGACGACCCCCGAAGAGGCCGCGTAAATCCAAGCGCCATATCCGACGGATGCCACCATGGCGAATAACGTGACATGGTTAGCTGTTACGCCCGCCTTAAACAGACTCTCCGTAAGCGGACGTAACAAATTCTGGAAACGCGGTTTCAGGTCGTAAACGCTGATCATCGCTGGAAATCCCCCCTAGGTCTTAGTAGCTGTGACTACCCCGAAGATATTTTGCGCTTCCATCTGTTTTTTATCAATGTGAAATCCCGCAAACTCGCTCCAGATCGTAGTTGTGTGCCAGTCACGAAGGCGCATAACCCAGAGTTTCCCAGTATGTGCGGGCAATACACGCGCAACAAACTCATGCTGTGGATGTTCGGGCTGGATGGTGAAAACCAGACGACCACCAGTCGAGAGCAATGCCGAAATCTGGCGGAAATGGTTACGGATCACATCGTCATCATCGATGATTTCATGCAAACCCGAGACGATAACAATGTCGGGTTTGAGGGCACGAGTTTCTCAAGATCGAAATCACTGAACGCATCACCCTGTTCGCATTTCACGCCCAACCGCAAGCTATCCGCCAGACGCATTGCGGTCTTTACATTCTCAATGCGGTAATCCCGAAGTACGGTTTTGGTCTCGATATGTGCGGGCAAATCAGCCAACGCATTCAATACATAACGACCACCGCCACACGCCAGATCGACAATCGTCAACGGACGTTGCTTTTGCGCGTACTCTTCAACGATGACGGATTTCAAAGTATCGGTCAGCAATTCACCACGGTTGCGGATCCCTTTCCATCCAGGCGCGTCCAGATACGCACGGTCAATCAACTTACCGATACCGAATTTTCCGTTCGCTTTATTCTGATACACATATTCAAGCATCACACCGGAATCGAACCCGTAACGGTATCCGATATTAATACCGTCCGATGCACGACCGACCGTGCTCATCAAAACTTTAGTAATGCCGTAATAGATTTTCTTCGGGCACCACAAGGGCAAAGGCTTGGATAAAGTTTCAAATGTTGTCGTAGTCATAAGTCTCTCCTGTTTTGAACATTAATTAAACATTGTTCAATTGTTAGTATTCCATAAAAATAAACTTTGTTCAATAAAAATATTGAACGACGTATAATTCCCTGGTATTCTAAGGGTATAGGAGCAAATATATGGCACGACGCAGCGACCACACCCGCGAGGAGTTGAAAGACCTCATCCTCGCATCCGCAACAAAGATCATTGAAAAAGAAGGGTTTAGCGCCCTGACGGCGCGTAAAATCGCCAGTGACATCGGCTACACCCCCGGCACACTCTACAATGTATTCCAATCCATGGACGGGCTAACACTTGCTTTAAACGGCATCACGTTAGAAAAGCTGCTGCCCGTCCTCGCGCAAAGCAAAGAGGTGAACAAAGACAAAGCCCCCGAAGAGATCATGAAGGCGATGGCGAGGGAGTATCGCGATTTCGCGACCACGAACCGCGAGCGCTGGCTGATGATGTTCAAACATGAGATTTCAGATGAAGAAGAAATCCCCGAATGGTTTCGCGGCAAAATCGCCTTGCTCTTCCAGCCACTCGAAGATGTGCTGAAAGATCACTTTACGTTCAGCTCGGATGCGAAAAGACAAATCGCCGCCCGTTTTTTATGGGCCTCCATCCACGGCATTTATTTCCTGCATGAAACGGGAAAGCTGCCGCTACTCGATGGCGAAGATGTCTGCGAAAACATGACGGATGCCTTGATAGAAAACTGTGTGAAAGGACTGCGTAAATGATGGTTGTTTTAAAATGGGCGGGCGTCGCCCTGCTGGTCTATGTGCTGTATGTCTCCATTATCGTGATGACCCAACGCAACTTCATGTACTTCCCCTTCGGTAGCAAACGCCCGAACATTTATCTTTCCGGTGGCATGGACGTAATAACAGTTACAACAGACGACGGATTAGAGCTTGAAGGCTGGTACGACCCGCCAACAGAAGACACCAAACCCGTAATCGTCATGTTCCACGGCAACGGACAAAGCATCGCCTACCGCCCGCCGAAAGTTCAGCATTTCAGGGAACAGGGTTACGGCGCCCTTTTGGCTGAATATCGCGGCTATGGCGGCAACCCGGGCAAGACCACCGAAGAAGGCGTGTACAAGGATGGGCGCGCTTACATCAACTGGTTGATCAATGATCAAAACATTACTGCGGACAACATCATCCTCTACGGCGAGTCTTTAGGCTCGGGCGTGGCCGTGCAAATGGCGACCGAATATGACGTGAAAGCTGTCCTGCTCGATGTTCCGTTTAACAGCGCACTCGCCGTCGCCAAGTCTCACTTCTTTGTCGTGCCGTTCCTCGAATATCTGATGTGGGACCAATACAGAAGCGATTTGAAAATCAAAAACATCAACGCCCCTGTCTTTATTGGCCTCGCAGGCAGCGACATGGTCGTCCGTCCGCATTTCGGTCGTGCTTTATATGAACTCGCGGTTGAACCGAAACAGATGAAAGAATATCCAGACTCCGGCCACATGGACCTACACCACCATGGCTTCCCACAAGACGCCGTTGCGTTCATCGAAGCCTTGAATAAAGAACAAAAACCCGAGGCCGCGGAATAATGAAAAGGTTTATCGCAGCCTGCATCATAACCTACATTATCATTGTCGGGCTTTTCTATTGGAAGCAGCGCGATTTGATGTACCCGCCAGAAGCCCATACATTCTCATCAGAAATAGCAGATGCCCCAGATATGCAGTTGGTAGAGATCACAACCGAAGACGGGCTGGTTTTAAAATCATGGTACAAAAAAGCCGACGACGGCCAACCAACGTTTCTGGCTTTCCATGGCAATGGCGGTACCATCTGGCACCTCATCCCGCAAGCCCGAAAAATCACGGGAGAAGGGTACGGTCTTTTGTTGGCAGAATACCGTTATTACGGAGGAAACGAGGGAACGCCGAGTGAAGAAGGATTGTATAAAGACGCGGAAGCGCACTTCGCGTGGCTGACACAAAACAATATCAAAGACATTATCATTTACGGACAATCATTAGGCTCAGGGCCTGCAGTACACCTCGCCACTCAGGTAGAAGCTAAAGCACTCATCCTTGAGGTGCCGTTCTCAAGCGCACTGGATGTCGCGGCGCATAAATTTCCGTTCCTGCCTTTCCCAAGCATCATCATGCACGATCAGTA
>JAESRE010000022.1 GCA_016764775.1 Alphaproteobacteria bacterium | reverse complement strand
TGACCATGCCGATAGAAATCGCTTCGCCATGTAGCAATGTGCCGTCATATCCGGCTTCGGCTTCGAGTGCGTGGCCGAATGTATGCCCGAAATTGAGTAATGCGCGGCGTCCCTGCTCTGTCTCGTCGGCTTCGACAGTTGTCGCCTTTGCCTTGCAGCTGACCTCGATAGCATGCGCAACGGCATCCTTTTCGAGATTGATCACGCGCTCGCCGTTTTTCTCCAACCAATTAAAGAAACCTGAGTCCTGAATCAGCCCGTATTTCAGGACTTCCGCATAGCCGGCCAGCAACTCGCGGCGTGGCAATGTCTGTAATGTTTCGATATCGGCAATAACCGCAGACGGTTGATAGAAGCTGCCGACCAGATTTTTGCCCTGTTTGGTGTTGATGCCTGTTTTCCCGCCAACGGAGCTATCAACCTGTGACAGCAACGTTGTGGGGACCTGCACATACGGCACACCGCGCATCACAACAGACGCGCAGAACCCCGTCAGGTCACCGATAACGCCGCCACCGACGGCCATGACAATGCTGTCGCGGTTAAGGCCGTTTTCAAGCATCCAGCCGCACACTTCCTCTACGCGCTGGAAAGACTTCGTTGCCTCGCCTGCGGGTACGACATGTACCGCGCAGCTACGGGCGTTATTCTCGGAGAACAGCGTGTGGATGCGCTCGGCATAGGGCTGAACATTGGTATCCGTCACAATAAAGATGGATTTGCCCTCAACCTCCTGAGGCATAAAGTCATTCATGCGATAGATCAGCGAATCCCCGATATAAATATCGTAGCTTCGTTTATCGAGATCGATGGTGACAATTTTGGTTTCCATTGGCTTTCAAATACGGCGGCTAAGGCCTTCAATGCGTTTGTTTTCGGGCTCAAACACTATCTTTATTCAGGTATTCATACAATGCTTTTGTGAGCATCTTCTCTGCGCGTCCTGCATTTTTGAATGTGATATCGAGCGTGATATGTGCTTTCCCGTAAAGTGGTGCTCGCGCAGCCAGCAGCTTTTCCAGAGTGTCCTTAGGGTTTTCGGTCTGGAGCAACGGCCTGCTTTTGGAGTGTTCGACCCTGCTCCACATCAGATCAAGCTCCGCGTTCAGCCATATGACGACGCATTGATCCAATAACACCTCGAATGTCGGTTCGTGTGTGGGGGCGCCGCCACCGGTCGATAGCACCAACGGTTTTCCCGCGCTGATATCCTCGATCACCTTGAATTCGAAGTCGCGGAACTTGTCCTCACCGTAATGTTCGAAGATTTCGGACGTTGTGATGCCAGCTCGTTCCTCGATCACAGAATCACTGTCGATGAAATCCATAGACAATGAATCGGCCAGAGCGCGGCCGAGATAGCTTTTGCCCGCACCCATCATGCCGATTAACGCAACAGGTTTTTTCAACCCATCCCTTATACCGCTGATTTCCTTACTAAGTTTCGTCATCTCTTATTTTTTCATTGAACACTATCTGTGGCCGCCTTATGTTTTGCATACTTCGAATGATAATTAAAGAAAGCTGGTAATCCCGCAATGCCCAAACTTCTATTCGTACTTCTCGGTCTGTTCGCAATCGCCATTATAGGCGCCGCAGCATTTTCGGTGGTCTATACGCCCGAAATCCAGCGCACAGAAACGACTATCACCATTCCGCAAGACCAGTATTTGGACTGAATTTACCGATATTATAGAAAATACTGACTAATTTATGTATTTTGTTGATATCACCCGAAAAAATTTATGAAAAAGCTTGACGATTCGAAGCTCAGCGTATTATGTAATGCATGTTTGGCTTATTTTACAGATTTGCTTCGTGTTGTGCTAAACACGCTGCGTAATTTTGTGGGGCATACGGTTTTAAACGGGGAGCCGTAAACGATGCGCTACAGAAGATACTCGAAGTAATGAATAATGGCCGGAGAAAGCCGGTTTACAATAATTAAGGAGATACAAATTATGGCACGTCCAGGTCGCCCAGCAATGCCAAAACCAGATTTACACCAGTCCGTGGATGCATTCCTAGATATGCTGACCACAGAACGTGGTGCTGCCCTCAACACACGCCAAGCTTACTGGCGCGATCTCGCGGATGTCAGCTTGTACCTGCGTAATGAGCGCAATACAGACATCGATAAAGCCACAACAGACGATCTGCAGGCTTATCTGAAGAATTTGAGCGAAAAGACACACACTAAAGGGAGCAACAAGGCAAAGATCGCCGTTCGTACAGTTGCCCGTCGTCTTTCAGCTCTTCGTCAATTCTACCGCTTCATGGTTTCAGAGAACATGCGCACAGACGACCCTACTTCGACTATCGAAAGTCCGAAGCAAGGCCGCACACTGCCTAAAACTCTGAGCGAAGGTGAAGTTGACCAATTGATCACAACAGCCGCTGAGCCGGGTACGCCTGAAAGCGTTCGCTTGGTTTGCTTGCTGGAAATGCTTTATGCTACAGGCCTTCGCGTTTCCGAACTTGTTGGTCTGCCTATGTCAGCTATCAGTGAAGATTTCCAATTCGTGACTGTTGCCGGTAAAGCCGGACGCGAGCGTATGGTTCCATTGTCTGATCCGGCACAGAAAGCTGTTGAAGACTACCTGAACATCCGTAAGCGTTTCATCGGTAGCGAAAACCCGGGCAATCAGGAAAAATGGGTATTCCCATCCCGCACATCAGACAGCGGCCACCTGACACGTCAGCGTTTTGCACAGCTTCTTAAAGACTTGGCCCGTGAAGCCGAAGTTGATGAAGACCGCGTTTCACCACACATTCTTCGTCACGCTTTTGCTACACATCTGCTGAGCCGTGGTGCAGACCTGCGCTCCGTACAGAAAATGCTCGGTCACGCCGACATTGCTACGACGCAAATCTACACACACATCGTCGGTGACAAGCTGAAGAAGACAGTTAAGGACAAGCACCCACTGTCTAAAGACGAAAAGAAAACAGCTTCTAACTAAGCGAATAAAGAATTCAAATAAGGGCGGCGCTCCTATGGTTATCTACCATTGAACTGAGCCGCCCTTTTTGCTATCAACACGGAACCCTCTAATAACAAGAAGATACTTTGATTCATGAGTCAGCTTGAGTTCGAAAAACCGATTCTGGAACTGGAAGCCAAAATTTCAGAACTTCGCCATGTCAGCAGTGACAGCGAAGTGAATATTGGCGATGAAATCAAACGCATGCAGGACAAAGCTAATAGACTGCTTCAACAGGCCTATACCAAGCTTACCCCTGCGCAGAAGGTTCAGGTCGCCCGCCACCAAGAGCGCCCGCACTTCAAAGATTACATTGAACACCTGATTACTGATTTCGAGCCTTTAGCCGGTGACCGCAACTTCGCGGAAGATAACGCCCTGCCCGGCGGTATTGGCCGTTTTAAAGGCCGTGCCTGTGTGATTATGGGCCACGAGAAAGGCCACGACACAGAAACACGCTTGCACCACAATTTCGGTATGGCGCGCCCTGAAGGCTACCGCAAGGCGCAGCGCCTGATGAAGATGGCGTCACAATTCCAGCTTCCTGTGCTGACTTTCGTTGATACGGCCGGTGCTTATCCCGGAATGGGCGCGGAAGAGCGCGGACAATCCGAAGCGATTGCCAAATCTATCGAGCAATGCTTGCGTACGGATGTACCGATTATCTCCACCATCGTTGGTGAAGGTGGTTCAGGCGGTGCGATTGCGATCGCTGTCGCCGATAAAGTCTATATGCTGGAGCATTCCATTTATTCTGTTATCTCCCCCGAGGGCTGCGCGTCTATCCTATGGCGTAGCGCTGATTACGCGGAGGATGCCGCAACAGCGCTTAAACTGACGGCACAGGACCTGTACCAGCTCAAACTGATCGACGGAATCATCTCCGAACCGATGGGCGGTGCGCACAGACATAAAGAAGAGACTGTCGCGAATGTCGGACAACAGGTTGAAGCCGCGCTTAAAGCTCTGACCCCTTGGGATGGTCAGCAGTTGATTAAAAAGCGCCGCGAGAAGTTCATCGCCTGCGGACGCGGTCTTTAATACATCTAATTTATACGTTTTTCGGAATAGTTTTCGTGCGCATCATAGTAGCGTACGGCCTCATGACGGGCGTTGACCTCTTCATAATCATCTTCATTCTTCGGAAAATGCTTAAATTGCACATTCGGCTCGATTTTGGCGCGTTGCTTCATGGTTTCAAAGCTGCCATGACCTGCGCTCATGTGCCCCTCTTCCGTGCTGGATGCGCGGAAATACAGCATTAAGAATACGCGTATAGCAGCGGTCAGCGAGGTGTTTTCGTTCTTTCGCAGGCTGATAAGGCTGCAAATATCATGGATGCTGCATCTTTCGCGTTTTGCAATTTCTTTCAATGCCATCCACATTTCGGGCTCAAGTCTTACAGACGTACGGCGACCCATAATCGTAATATTACGGCTTACAAGCGTACTTTTGCTGGTTTTGCTCTCTTCCCCTGCGTTTTGGTTGCCCTTTTCGGGTGCTGAATCTTCCATTTTGTGTCCCACCTTTTTGTAAAATGCAAAATTTTTTGTATTACACTTTAGTATATACAATAGCACAACCAAAAGGTGTAAATAAGACTTTATTTACGATCTTGGGTTTTGTTCAACTTGAGGGATAATGCGTGCAATCCGCTTTCAAAACAATCGCTTAGCAGATCATTGACCAGACGGTGCCTTTCAACAACTTGCATACTATTGAATGCGTCGGCTTCAATCACCAGCTTGAAATGCGTCTGGCCGGAGCCATCATCGCCAGCGTGCCCTACATGCAGGTGGCTTTCATTGATCACTTCCAGATGCGAAGGATTTAAATGTTCGGTGATTTGTTTACGAATGTACTCTTCTATATTCATGAAAAAGGCCCATATGATTTTTATCGGGTGAGCCGCGCTTTTATTGGAGTAGACGGCCAAAACACGGTACTATTAAAAGATAAGATAAAGAAGTAATTAACACACATTTATATGCCGAAAATCCAACTCAAACCCAACTCTCCGGAATTTGATTCAGGCCAGCCGCAATTTAAAACGCGTTGCTGCGACATGCCCGGCTGCCGTGATGAGGGTGATTTTCGTGCGCCGAAGGACCGCTCTTTGTCCGAGCATTACTGGTTTTGTCAGGAGCATATCCGTGAATACAACAAGGCCTGGAATTTCTTTGAAGGTATGGCCGACAGCGAAGTTCAGGAACATATGCTTAACAGCCTTTATGGCGACCGCCCCACGTGGAAAGGTGGTGTAAACGGCGCCGCTGTTGACGAGCTATACCGCAAAGCCTGGCAAACTTACAACGATACGGAAGAAGAGCCGCCCAAAGCCGAAGGTTTTGACCGCCGTTCCCAATACACAGAAACGCAGACGCCCGAATACGAGGCGTTAGCGGTCATGGGGCTGGAGCCGCCCGTCACTCTGCCTGTTATCAAGGCGCAATATAAAAAGCTCGCTAAAAAATATCACCCCGACCTCAATAGAGGCGACGCTAAATCCGAAGAACTTCTCAAACAGATCAATATGGCGTATACCATACTCAAGCTCGCCTATGAGAAATTTGAAGATTTACCCGAACGAACTTAAATCCCAGACCAAGAGACCATTATGGAATCCGTAGAAGAACTCGATAAAGAAAAAGAAGCCGGCGGGATGTCTTTTGACATCACGACCATCAAAGCCAAAGAAGGTAAATACTCGACCATTCCCGACATCAAGGTGAATGTGCGGGATACGTTCGGCCTCGATATCGACTGGGAAATTCCCGCGTTTAGCGAGGACAGCCATAATGTACCTGCCGTCGACAAAACCTATCAGTTCGATCACGACACGACGATGGCGATTCTGGCAGGCTTTGCGCATAACCGCCGCGTCATGATTCAGGGTTACCACGGTACGGGTAAATCCACGCACATCGAACAAGTTGCAGCACGTCTTAACTGGCCGTGTGTACGGATTAACCTCGACAGCCATGTATCCCGTGTCGATTTGATCGGTAAGGACACGATTGTACTGAAAGAAGGCAAGCAGGTGACCGAATGGAAAGAAGGCTTGTTACCATGGTCTATCCAGAACCCTGTCGCACTTGTTTTTGATGAATATGATGCGGGCCGCCCCGATGTGATGTTCGTGATCCAGCGTGTTCTGGAAGCCGAAGGTAAGCTGACCCTGCTCGACCAGAACCGAATTATACGCCCTCACCCCGCCTTCCGCTTGTTTGCGACAGCCAACACCGTTGGTTTGGGTGACACGACGGGTCTGTATCACGGTACACACCAGATCAACCAAGGCCAGATGGACCGTTGGAATATGGTGGTGCAATTGAACTACTTGCCGCATGACGACGAGATGAACATCATGCTCGCCAAATTCCCCGAGCTTGGCGATGATCAGGGGCGCGACATGGTTGATAAAATGGTCCGTATGGCCGACCTGACCCGTGAAGGTTTTATCAACGGCGATCTTTCAACATTGATGAGTCCGCGTACCGTTCTCGCGTGGATTGAAAACACACAGATTTTCGAAGGTAACCGCGACCTCGCCTTCATCATGTCATTCATGAATAAATGTGATGAAGCAGAAAGACCGATCATCGCGGAATATTATCAGCGTTGCTTCGATGTGGAACTGCCTGAAAGTTCCATAAGGAACGTCGCTGTTTCTTAAAGAAAAATAGCTTATGCTCCAGAACCGCAAAAGCATCGTAATCCTTCTCGGGCTGCTTTGCTTTTCCTCCATATGGCTGGCCTTACTTTTCCAAATACGTATTTCGGCTGATGTTGCATGGCTCACGCAAGCTGCCGAGCATTTCTTGCGCGGTGAGAGCATGGTCGAGTATTACTTCGAGACCAACCCGCCCATGAGCATCCTGATCTATCTTCCTGTGGCTTTACTCAAAAGTCTCGGGCTTGCGAGTTGGACGGCTGTTAATCTTTTCACGCTTATCATGTCCTTCATCTCTGTCGGCATAAGCGCATATTTCCTGAAATTCTGGACGATACCGAAAGAGACAAAAGCGTTGTTTGTGTTTGGCTTTGTTTTGGTCATCACCTTTTTAAGCAGTTTCGATTACGGCCAAAGAGACCACCTGATCGCGATGATGCTTCTGCCCTTCATTCTCGGGCAACTCAGCATTACGTTCGGGCATCCTGTAAGTAAGCCGTTCCGGTTCTTTGTGTTTGTTCTGGCCGCTCCGTTCATCCTGATCAAACCGCATTACGGGCTAATCCCCGCTGCGTTAATGTGTCACAGAGCTTGGGAAAAGCGCAGTCTGCGTGTGATCGTTAATAGTGACGTCATTGTCTTGGCCGCTATGACACTCGCATATGCCGCAATTGTGGTTACGGTGTTTCCGGGGTTTATATCAACCATTCTTCCTGCCAGCCTCGATCTTTATACGCAGGAATTCTCGAATGTCTCTACTCTGGTAAAGTTTATGATCTCGCTGGGCTTTGCCGTGCTGGCATTCCTGTTTGCGAAACGCATAAACTCCGGCGAGGCCACACGTACATTCTTGCTCATCTTTGCCGTCTTGGCCGCGCTGACCCTTGTGCCCTACCTTGTTCAATATAAGGGCTTTCGCTATCACCTGCTCCCGTTTTTGTCGCTGATCGTTCCGGTGACACTGTGTTCGATTTACGCGCTTTTACCGTCCTTCAAAAACAGCGAGAGACTGAAGAAAGTGTTTATGTTCGACATGGTTTTCTTGCTGATTGCGGGCACGGTTTTTGCCTACAAAGGCTCTCTGACCATGAACCACAACGCGCTTCGAGATGATGTTATCGCACAAATAATTGCGGCGACCCCTGAAGGGTCCAGCTTCTACATCGAATACAACACAACCGATTACACGATACATATCAGCGAATATATGAACCGAGAGTTTGCGTCCCGTTTTCCTGCGCCATGGCTGTTCCCCAATGACTATGAAGACAAGCAAACATGGGATAAATATTTAGAGTTGAATAAACAGTATATATTCGAGGACTTTGAAAGATACGAACCGGAATTGATATTTCTGGTGAACAACGAGAGATATTTGAGCATCCTAACGGCGTATAAAGATACGCCCGAGTTCAAAGATTTCTTTTCCCGCTATCAATATGCCGGTGATTTTATTGATCAGCAGCATTCCAATATGATTAATAATTTCGGTGACACCGATCAAATACAGTTCGCCATGTATGTCTTGAAGAAATAACCTTATGCCCAGAAGCCTACAGATAATTTTTACAGCGCTTTTTGCCACGACCTTCATTATTTGGTTTGTGCTGCTTTCCCAAGTGCGCGTAAACGCCGACGTCGCGTGGCTTACACAGGCGGCAGAGCACCTTTTGAACGGGCAAAGCATGGTCGAGTATTATTTCGAGACCAACCCGCCCATGAGCATTCTGATCTACATTCCCGTTGCGTTGATGAAGCAATTGGGCCTGCAAACCTGGGATGCGTTGAACATTTATGTTGCTGTGCTGACCGCGCTCTCTGCGCTGGCGAGCGCATATTATTTGCGTAAATGGGATTTAAGCGCACCGACCATTGCTATATTCGTGCTCGGCTTTCTGTTCTCCGCAACTTTTCTGAGCACTTATGATTACGGACAACGCGACCAGATCATCGGCGTCATTCTCTTACCGTTTGTGTTGGGCCAACTCAGCATTACCTACAACCACCGCCCACACACACTGATCAATATCGCGGTATTCGTGATTGGCAGTATTTTTATTTTGGTAAAGCCGCATTTCGGATTAATCCCCACAGTTTTGCTTTTTCACCGGCTGTACCGCACCAAGAGCTTACGTGTCATTTTGGATGGCGACTTCATCATCCTCGCGCTTTCGACCATCACATATATTGCTGTTGTACTAACGTACTTCCCCGGATTTGTGAGCACTATCCTGCCTGTCAGCCTCGACGTTTACGCAGGCACGCCACTTTACGTTACATCAACATCGCATGCTATCGGTCTGGCTATTCTCTCGGGGCTAGTCTGTGTCTTCATCGCATTCTCCACCCTCACATCCGAGCAAAAACACTTATTCATAGCGCTCTGCGTTGTATCCGTGCTGTGTCTCATTCCCTATGCCATGCAGAACAAGGGGTTTCACTATCATCTGATACCGTACCTTTCTTTCGCATCACTGCTTATGTTCTCGACGGCGTTCTTCTACGTGAAGGAACAAAAAAACGGAAAATTTGTTAAATGGTTTTTCGGCGCCGTCCTTGTGGCATCCCTGCTCGTGAATGTTCAAATCCATGACACAAACAAACATGTCAGCCATGACTTCCTTCAAGACAGTCCTGTTGCACAGCGCATCGCGCAAATTCCGGAAGATGGTAGTTTTTATGTTGAATACATTTCCACGGCCGTCGTGATACAGATCAGTGAATATTACGATCGTGAGTATGCATCCCGCCTGCCCGCGATCTGGACTTTTCCTGCGCCTAAGCTCAAGGAAACAAACAAACAGAAATTCGATGAGTATTTAAATCTCACCAAAGACATCATTTTCGAAGATTTCGAGCGATACCACCCTGACGTGATCTTTTTGCTTAACGACAAAAAGACGCTTAATATCCTCACAGCGTTCGAGGACACACCTGAATTCCGCGAATTCTTCGACAACTATGTTTACGAAGGCACCATGCAATCCAAATATTTGAGCTATATGTTTTCTATGGACGAAAAAGTCGACTTTGAATACGCCGTGTATGCCAGAAAAGATGTGCCCCATGAGTAAAGATCACAATTCAGAAACCTTCAAACAATCGACATCGGCGGTGATGCGCACCATCTCCGGCCAAAAAGAGTTGGAGGTTACCTATTCGGCGGCAGAAACTCCGACAGGACGATTGTCGCCAACGGGTAAGCCGCGTCTGCCTGCACCCGGCCACAACATGCCGCCGGAAGAAAAGCGGCTGCTGCGCGGTTGTGCCGATACGCAAGCGCTGTACATCGCACACCACAACAACAAACTCCACGCACATATGGAGCCGCGTGACCCGCGCGCGCAAGAAGCGTTCAATGCGCTTGAACAGGCGCGTTGTGAAGCGATCGGCTACGAAAATATGAAAGGTGTGGGCGCAAACCTCAGTGCCGTACTGGATGAAAAATGCCGCCGTGCCGGTTTTCAAAATTTGAACAGCAAAGATCAGGTGAATTTCGGCGACGCCCTGCATGTTTTGTCACGCATCGCATTAACAGGTGAACAGCCGCCAGCGTCGGCGACGAAGCTTATGCAACTCTGGGAACCTGTCCTGCAAACGCAATTCAAGGATGTCGGCTTCGACAATTTAAAAGATGTGCTGCATGACCAGAAAGCCTATGCGGACCTCGCAAAAAAACTGATCAAGGCGCTCGATATCCCTATCGAAGATGTAGATGGCGGCGACAGTCAGGATGATAGCGAAAGCGAAGAGCAACAAAGCGATACTGAAAGCGAACAGGACCAGCAGGAAACGCAGGAAGAAGACGGTCAGGATTCCTCTCAAGGTCAGGTTGGTATGGATGATGTCTTCGAAGGCGGTGAAGACGACCATATGGATGCATCATTCGAGGACCAGAACGATGCCGAGGACGCCGCAGATCAATCCGGTGACGGGGAAGCCAACCCGTTCCGCCAACGTAACGCCGACTTCATGGACGGCCCCGAAAGCCGTTATGTCGTTTTCACCGACCAGTTCGATGAGGAGATCAATGCCGATGAGCTGGCGGAGTCGTCAGAGCTCAGCAGGTTGCGCAATGTTCTGGACCAGCAATTGGGCAGCCATCAAGCTATTATCACCAAGCTTGCGAACCGGCTTCAACGTAAAGTCATGGCGCAGCAAAGACGGTCATGGGAATTCGGACTGGAAGAAGGCATTCTCGATCCGACACGCCTCGCCCGCATTATTGCGAACCCGAACGTGCCGCTGTCTTATAAGGCCGAGAAGGAAACCGAGTTCCGCGATACGGTTGTGACACTGCTTATTGATAACTCCGGTTCTATGCGTGGCCGCCCTATCGCGCTGGCGGCAATGAGCGCGGATATCATCTCCCGCACATTGGAACGTTGCGGCGTGAAGGTCGAGATCCTCGGCTTTACCACCCGCGCATGGAAAGGCGGGAAATCACGCGACCTATGGATGCAGCAAGGACGCCCCGAAAACCCCGGACGCCTCAACGATATTCGCCACATCATCTATAAGGCCGCGGATGCACCGATGCGCCGCACGCGCAAAAATCTCGGCCTGATGCTGAAAGAAGGTATTTTGAAAGAAAATATCGACGGCGAAGCGTTGGTCTGGGCGCATAACCGTATTGCCAAACGCGGCGAGGCCCGCAAGATCATTATGGTGATTTCCGACGGCGCACCCGTGGATGATTCAACATTATCGGTGAATCCTTCAAACTTCCTCGAAGCGGATTTGCGCAACGTGATTCACTGGATCGAGAACAAAAGCAATATCGAGCTAACCGCGATTGGAATTGGTCACGATGTTACGCGTTATTATGATAGAGCGATGACGATTGCGGATGCAGACCAGTTGGCCAAAGCCTTGATCGACCAGCTCGCAGACTTATTTGATGAAAAGTAACGCATAGCGCGACAGAGGCGAATGTAGAGTTATGAGCAACATTAAAAAAGCAATATTGGCCGGCGGCTGTTTCTGGGGCATGGAAGATTTGTTCCGCAAGCAAAACGGTGTTGTCGGTACGCGTGTCGGCTATACGGGCGGCACGATCGACAACCCCGACTACACAATCGTCCGCACGGGCTCATCAGGGCATGCGGAATCGATCGAGATCGAATATGACGCGGACGTAACGGATTTCCGTGCATTGCTCGAATTCTTCTTCCAGATGCATGACCCGACGACGAAAGACCGTCAGGGTAACGATAAAGGCAGCCAGTACCGCTCCGCGATTTTCTACACCGATGATGAGCAGAAAGAGATTGCCGAGAAGCTGATCGACGATATCGACGCGGCGGGGTTCCTGCCCGGTGGTAAGGTGGTCACACAAGTCGTGCCTGCGGGCGAGTTCTATGAAGCCGAAGATTACCATCAGGATTATCTGGAGAAAAACCCGAACGGCTATACCTGTCACTTCGTGCGCGATCAATGGACCCTGCCAAAGAAGGAACAGAAAGCATCTTGATGCTTTCGCGCTTATCCGCTACCAAAGCGTATGAGCGAGAAAAAGAAAATCTACAAACCCAAGCCGATTAGCGGCTTTCCCGAATGGTTACCCGAATACCGCGCCGTCGAGCTTCAATGGCTCGATAAAATCCGCGCCGTGTTTGAGTCTTACGGGTATTGCTCCATTGAGACGCCCGCCGTTGAGGAGTTGGAGGTCATCGCCGCAAAAGGTGAAGACGTTGATAAAGAGATTTACGTGCTGGAGCGCTTGCAGGCCGAAGAAGGCAGCAAGAAAGACGCCCGCCTCGCCCTTCACTTCGACCAGACGGTCCCGCTCGCACGATATGTAGCGCAGCATTTTGCCGACCTGACATTCCCTTTCAAACGCTACCAGATGCAGAAAGTCTGGCGCGGTGAACGCCCGCAAATGGGCCGTATGCGCGAATTCCTGCAATGTGATATCGACGTGATCAATGTCGACAACCTGCCGATCCACTTCGATGCCGAAGTTGCCAGCATTTGCTACGAAGCGCTCGCGAGTCTGGATATCGGGCGTGTGCAGTTACGCGTCAGCAACCGTAAGATTTTGTTGGGCTTGCTGGAAGCTCTGAACATTGAAGATACGATCAAGGTCACAAGCTTTATTGATAAGCTGGAAAAAATCGGACGCGAAGAAGTCGAGCGTGTTCTAAAAGAAGATGTCGGCTTGGAAGAAGACCAAATCAGTCAAATTCTGGAGCTTGTTACCTGTAAGGACCTTTCGAGTATCAATGCCAAAAACGACACAATGAAAGAAGGCATCGAAGAGCTGTCTTTCGTCATGAAGCAGCTTGAAACGCTGCCAGCCGATGCAGCAATCTCAGACCTTACAATCGTTCGTGGTTTGGACTACTACACGGGCACTGTGTATGAGACACAGCTTCTGGATGTACCCGAGTTCACTGGTTCCGTGTGCTCCGGCGGGCGGTATGACGACCTCGCGGGCAGTTACATCAACCAGCACTTGCCCGGCGTCGGTATTTCCATCGGCTTCTCCCGCCTGTTCGACGTATTGCGCCAAAACGGCAAGATCGAAGCAGGCCCCTCTTCGCCCGCAAAGGTTCTGGTCGTGTTGCCAGCAGAAGACCAGCGTGAAGCGATGAACGAGGTCGCACAGACCCTTCGCAAGAACGGCATTAACACCGAAACGGCGCATGGCGGGAAGCTGAAAAAACAAATTGCTTACGCCGAGAAAAAGGGCATACCCTATGTCTGGTTCCCTGCGGACGGACAGGTCAAAGACATGGCCAGCGGCGAACAAACAGACGCCGACCCGCAGAATTGGAAACCCTGAAGGTTATGAATATGAGACTTCTACTCGCCCTATTGCTGATCTTGTTTATCTCTCCTGCCTATGCGGCAGAAGACGAGCAAGCCGAGGCCGAAGCGAATGAAGAAGCCGCGACCGAAGACACGTCGGCAGAAAATCCCGATGAAAGCAGCATAACGTACTCGCCGGATCACTGTGAATTCGCCATTACGTTTCCTGAGGACCCTTACACCGCCCGCCGCTGCGAGGATGCGGAAAAGACCAAATGTTATGACGTAGTGAGTTACACCCGCGTGCAGGACTTATCCTCCACCATCAATTTCCGCGTGATCTGTAACCCTGTTGATGCCAGCGTGTACAACGATTACAGTGCCGAAGTGATGCAAGCCACATTGCGTGCCATGACCAAACAAAGCGTTGTGCAGGAATATAACAGCCGTTTCCGTGAAGAAGACGGTTACAAGCAGGCCGGTCTGGTCGGTGAAGGCCGTGTCGGCCGTCAGGACACGATCTACATCGCGCAATTATGGGTCGGCAAACAATCCGCCCTGTCCGTAGAAGCCGAATTGATCGGTGCTGCCAGCGAGGATACGGACCGTGTGTTCAGCGAGATCCTGAAATCCGCGCAATACACGGGCATCAAGGACATCCCCACCCCCGAAAAAACGGACGCTCCGAACAAGGATTAGGCCAAGTTGTATTCTTTATACAAGCAAATGCTGTTATACGGCATTTAATTACCTATTTCTCCATAACAACGCAATCCGGAGCTGTTGAATATTAGCAACCACAGGAGTAAGTGTTTGCCCATCGCTGACGGGCGTCAGCGGCCACACGGTATCTATCAAAAGTACAAAGACATGGAGAACTTCAAATGTCTTACAGAACCAGAAAAGCGGGCGGCCTTGCCGCGCGAGCAATTTCTGCTGCGTTAGCCTTTACAATCGTAGCAGACACAACACACGTCCCTTCCAAACACACACAACATCATGAGCGCGGGTTTCTTGCTGCCCTGTACGGGGAAAAAACCAGCATCGTCGCGCCGACCCATCCTAAAGAACCGCCACATCATCCGCACATTGAATTAAGAGAACCTCGTCAACGCAGGCTCGAAATGGCGCTGCGACGCGGACGAAATGTTGAAGGCGATGATCTTGATCTGATCGGCTTTGAACCGCAGACCGCGACGCTTGACGCTTAGGCTTGCGCGAAGGACTGGATTTTTTCAACCATCGAGAAAAAGCCGTTACGGCGGTTGGGGGAAAGATTCTGGTCCAGACCGATTTTCGCAAACGCGGTTTGAATATCGATTTTATCAATATTCTCGAGCGGCTGTCCCTGATAGGCGCGGTCGAGGATAGCGATGAGCCCGCGCACGATGTGGGCATCGCTATCGGCCACGAAATGTAGCTCGCCGTCATTCAAATCGGCCTTCATCCATACGCGTGAAGTGCATCCTTTGACCAGATTGGGTTCGGTCTTTAATGCGTCCTCCATCACGGGGAGAGTGCGCCCGAGATCGATCAGGTAGCGGTAACGCTCCTCCCAATCATCAAAAAGCGCAAAATTATCAATGAGTTCGTCTAAAGTTTCGTTTGCCATATCGTCACTCAACATAGTGGCGCCTGCGCGGAATACAAGCACCTTGTGAATAAGCGAGTGTTTTTTTGTAGTAGAAAAAGAATATATTACTGATATAGGGCTTGCGTGAGGGCTTTCCCGTTGGCTAGATTGTAAGAAATAACACAGATTGGAACCTCTTCTACATGAGTAAATCATCCGACAAAACAGACAGCAAAAATACGCTCTACTGCTCCTTCTGCGGTAAAAGCCAGCACGAGGTCCGCAAACTGATCGCCGGCCCGAATGTATTCATTTGTAATGAATGCGTCGAATTGTGCATGGACATCATCCGCGAAGAAGACAAAACACAACTCGTGCGTGAAGGCGAAGGTGTGCCTGCTCCGTCCGAAATCAAGCAGGTGCTTGATGATTACGTGATCGGACAAGAGGCTGCCAAGCGCGTTCTTTCCGTTGCGGTTCACAACCACTACAAGCGTCTGGAGCACGGTGCTACAGGTTCGGGTTCCGATATCGAACTTTCAAAATCCAACATCTTGCTGGTCGGTCCGACCGGTTGCGGTAAGACTCTGCTTGCGCAAACTCTGGCCCGTATTCTTGATGTGCCGTTTACCATGGCCGATGCGACAACCCTGACCGAAGCCGGTTATGTGGGTGAAGACGTGGAAAACATTGTGCTTAAGCTACTTCAAGCCAGTGATTACAACGTCGAACGCGCCCAGAAGGGTATTGTGTATATCGATGAGATCGACAAGATCTCCCGCAAATCCGACAATCCGTCCATAACCCGTGACGTATCGGGTGAAGGTGTTCAGCAAGCCTTGCTGAAGCTGATGGAAGGGACTGTGGCTTCCGTTCCTCCGCAAGGCGGACGTAAGCATCCTCAGCAGGAATTCCTGCAGGTCGACACAGCCAACATCCTGTTTATCTGTGGTGGTGCGTTTGCCGGTCTGGACAAGATTATCGCCCAGCGTGGTCGTGGCACGACCATCGGTTTCGGCGCGGAAGTTAAAGACCTTGATGATACTCGCGGTATTGGAGAGTTGTTCAAAGAGCTTGAGCCGGAAGATTTGCTTAAATACGGTCTGATCCCTGAATTCGTCGGACGTCTGCCTGTACTGGCGACACTCGAAGATCTGGATGAAGATGCCTTGATCACAATTCTGACCGAGCCGAAAAACGCGCTGGTCAAACAGTATAAGAAGCTGTTCGAGATTGAAGGCGTTGAGCTGACATTCAAGGACGAAGCCCTGAAAGCGGTTGCACAAAAAGCGATCGAACGTAAGACAGGTGCTCGTGGCTTGCGCTCTATCCTTGAGAACCTCCTGCTTGATACAATGTTCGAATTACCGGATGTTGACGGTCTGGAAGAAGTTGTCCTGAACAGAGACACAGTTGAGGATAACAAAGACCCTGTTCTTGTCATTGCGGACAGCAAGAAAAAGAAATCCAAGAAGGATAAAGACAAGGATAAGGATAAGGACAAAGAAAAAGACAAAGATAAGGATAAGGAAGCTGCCAAGGGTTAAGACACCCGCAGGACAGTAGAAATCAAAAGCGCAACACGTTAGAAAGTTGCGCTTTTTTTTCATTTTGCGTTCACTTTTTTATGCGTACAATGCAGATGCGTTTCATTTTTCAAAAAAGGAGCCACTTCGATTATGTCCTCAGCAGCCAAACTCATGCCCCAAGAAGGCAAAACATACCGCCTGATTACACGGAGTGACATGGATGGCCTCGTATGCGGCATTTTGCTCAAAGAACTGGACATGATTGATGAAGTGACCTTCGCACACCCCAAGGATATGCAGGACGG
Organism: Alphaproteobacteria bacterium; assembly: GCA_016764775.1. Taxonomy (GTDB): domain Bacteria; phylum Pseudomonadota; class Alphaproteobacteria; order Micavibrionales; family Micavibrionaceae; genus TMED27. The sequence goes on along the minus strand of JAESRE010000022.1, from coordinate 21,721 downwards.
TTTGATCGAGGTCACGGAAAACGACATCACAACCAACCTGCCCTATGTCGAAGGCGTATACATGGCGTTCGACCACCATAACAGCGAAACACAACGCGTCGGCAAGGATGCCAAAAACCACGTTATCAACGCCGAAGCCCCGTCTGCTGCGCGCGTGGTCTATGAATATTTCGGCGGCTCCGATGCCTTTCCGAATACGTCCGATGAAATGATGGCCGCCGTTGATAAGGCCGATGCAGCACAGTTCACGAAGGAAGATATTCTGAACCCGCGCGGCTGGGAATTGCTCAGTTTCATTATGGATGCGCGTACAGGATTGGGCCGTTTTCGTGATTTCAATATCTCGAACTACCAGCTGATGATGAAGCTGATTGACTACTGCCGCGATCATCAGGATATCGACCAGATTTTAAAACTGCCTGACGTTAAAGAGCGCGTTGATCTGTATTTTGATCATCAGATGAAGTTCAGAGAGCAAATAGAACGCTGCACAAAAGTCCATGACAATATCGCTGTTCTGGACCTGCGTAAGGAAGACACAATCTGGGCCGGCAACCGTTTTGTTATTTATGCTGTGTTTCCGAATACCAACATTTCCGTTCATGTGATGTGGGGCAAGAACAAACAAAACACCGTCTTCGCGATTGGTAAATCCATCCTCAACCGCACCAGTAAAACCGATGTCGGCGCGCTCTGCCTCGAATATGGCGGTGGCGGGCACATCGCGGCGGGCACGTGTCAGGTTGATAACCTGAAAGCAGAAGAAAAACTTCAGGAAGTCATCAAAAAAATCAACGCCGACGGCTAATCGCTGCATCTAAACGCGCTTTGAAACCGTATGGATATACATGACCCACAAAACTGCCATTATATGGTTCCGCCAAGACCTGCGCCTGAATGATAACCCTGCCCTGAACTATGCCGTCAATAACGGCTACGCGATCATTCCTCTTTATATTCTCGATGATGAAAACGCCGATCAATGGAAGATGGGCGGCGCCTCGCGCTGGTGGTTACATCAAAGCCTGCAGTCCCTTAATGCGGATTTACGCGAACATATGATCTTTCGTGTCGGCAAGGCCGACGCTGTATTGCCGCAGTTGATTGAGGAAGCCGGTACAAACGCCGTATTCTGGAACCGTTGCTATGAGCCATGGCGGGTCAAACGTGACAAGGAGCTAAAACAAAATCTCAAGGATAATGATGTAGACGTCGAGACATTCAACGCGTCCCTGCTCTGGGAGCCTTGGGAGGTCGCGAAGGATGACGGAACGCCATACAGAGTTTTCACCCCCTACTATCGTAAAGGCTGCCTGAAGGTCAAAGAGCCGCGTGAACCTGTGAAAAGGCCCGAGCGCATTAGCTATGCCGAGCATAAAGTCGACAAAGGCATGCTTGAGGACCTGAAGCTGATGCCGGAAATCAAATGGTATACACAAATGGAGGACTTCTGGCAGCCCGGCGAAGACGGTGCGCATAAGCGACTACAGACATTTCTGGAAGACGGTTTCAAAGGATATAAGGAAGACCGTAACCGCCCCGACCGCGAGAATGTCTCACGCATCTCCCCGCATCTGCATTTTGGTGAAATTTCCCCGCATCAGGTCTGGCACACAGCCCGTGGATACGGACAGGCAAACGCCATTCCCGATACGGATATCGATCATTATTGCTCCGAGTTGGGCTGGCGGGAATTCTCCTATTACCTGCTTTATCACTTTCCGCATATCACGTGGGAAAACTTCCAGCCCAAGTTCAATGAATTTCCGTGGAACGCGCAGGAAAGCGCTGACCTCACACGATGGCAAAAGGGCCAGACAGGCATTCCCATCGTCGATGCGGGCATGCGTCAACTCTGGCAGACAGGATGGATGCACAACCGTGTGCGCATGATTGTCGGCTCGTTGCTTGTGAAAAACCTGCTCATACACTGGCATCGCGGTGAAGAATGGTTTTGGGACTGTCTAGTCGATGCGGATCTGGCCAGTAATTCGGCAAGCTGGCAATGGGTCGCGGGATCAGGTGCGGATGCTGCCCCCTATTTCCGCATATTCAATCCACTGACACAGGGCGAAAAGTTCGATCCCGACGGTGATTATGTTCGCGAGTTCGTGCCGGAACTCAAAGACATGCCGAATAAATACATCCATAAACCGTGGGAAACGCCTGAAGAAATCCTGCATGAAGCTGGCGTCATACTCGGAGAAAACTACCCGAAGCCGATCGTTGATTTGAAGGCATCGCGCGAACGTGCGTTGAAAGCCTTTGAAACAACCAAGAAAGCGTCATAAACTCTTACCCCTATGAACGCAGTCCTTAAAGATAACGCCCATATCGGCGTGATGGCCCCGTCGAGTTTCGTCGAACGCGACGATATCGAAAAATCCAAAGCAGTTCTGGAAGAGCGTGGCTATACCGTCACCATTCATGACCAGACTTTTGCGCGCCTCAACCAATCTGCCGGTGACGTGGCCCATAAAATTGAAGCGCTGCACGCGCTGTATGCTGACAGCAGTATTGATGCGATCTGGGCTGCGGGTGGCGGTAACCGTGCCCTCTATATGCTCGAGGAATTGGACTACGATATTATCGATTCAAACCCGAAGCCGCTGATAGGGTTTAGCGATGTGACCGCCCTGCTCAATGCCATAGCGGCGCAGACAGGCCAGGTCGGCTTTCATGCCCAGGTTTTCAAACACCTGCACACCTTTGAAGGGCTTGACCAGACACTTGCGGCCTTAAGCGGAAAAGAGACAAGCATGCCGCTATCAGATGCCGATATCATTCAGGACGGAGCAGCGGAAGGTTTGCTGGTTGGCGGCAATCTCAGCCTGTTTCATTATCTGGCGGGCACGAATGACTGCCCACCCCTACAGGATTCCATTTTATTCCTTGAGGATACGGGGGATGAGATGAACCGCTTTGACCGAATGTTCATTCACATGCAGCGTATGGGCGTGTTCGACCAGATCGGTGCGCTTATACTCGGGGAGTTTGATACGCAGGATACGGGCCGCCCGTTCGGCTTTACCCTGCAAGACATTGCTCTGGAAGCTTTGGGCGATCGCGACATACCTGTGGTGATGAATGCGCCGTTCGGTCACGGGGAAAAGTTGTATCCCTTACCTGTTGGTGCGCACGCCAAGCTTGATACGGCTAAAGGCTCACTCGACTTTCAGCTTTGATTTCACGAAACGGATTGCCGCGCCGAGCACAGGAAGGTGCTCGTAAAAGTTTTCCGCAGCATCCCAGTAATCGATATGTGACATCACCAGACCATCATCGGAGAACATCACCTCGCTGGCGCCTTCCACACTGTACTGCCTGTTCTTCATCATATATGTGAAGGTCCATCGCAGATATGCGATGTTCGCTCCTCGCCCCCACGCATAATCCGATACACGGAATTTCGGGTTATCTACATTTTCAAACATATGCTGCAACACCCGCTGATACGCATCGACGCCCATCACATCATTGAACGGGTCCTTAAAGCGCACCCCCGGCACAGCCAGTTTTTCGATCATCGCGACCGAGCGCGGCGTCAGCTTCTCGTAATATTCGATGTAGTCGTCCAGAGGCTTTTTAAGTTTGAGTAGTTTCTCGTCATCCATGATCTTATCTTTCGAGTTTGCTGACTAACCAGAGATAAAGTTTGTTCGGGAGCATGTCGATCAGTTTCACCAGAACCACAAACGGCCACGGGAAAAAAATTTCGAATGCGTTGGAGTCCAGCCCCTTGATCAAGGCTTTGGCCGCGTCCTCCACCGGCATGAGCATGGGCATTTCGAAATCATTCTTATCCGTCAGCGGGGTCTTGATGAAGCCGGGGTTGATGACCTGTACCTTTATGCCTTTGGGGTTCAGTTCGGCATACAAGGCCTCGGCCAAGTTGATCAGCGCGGCCTTAGTCGGCCCATAGGACACTGATTTGGGCAACCCACGGAAACCGGCGACACTGGCTACAATGGCAACGTGCCCTTTCCCGCGTTCGAGAAATGATTTCAACGCAGGCTCCAGACAATGGGCCACCCCATTAACATTAATATCGAAAGTTTTCTTGAAGCTATCGGCGCTAAAATCCGTGCCGGAGTCACCAAAATACGTTCCCGCATTTAGCAGAACCACATCAATCGGCCCGTGTTCGTCTTCCATTTTCGCGTAAAGTTCGGTAATCGCCTTTTGATCAGTGACATCACAAGGCGCAGGTGTAATTGTACCCGGAAGGTCTTTTGCCTTATCAGCCAAGGCTTTCAGCTTATCCACAGACCTCGCAGTGACTAAAATATGTACTTTTTGTTTAGCCATCTGTAACGCGGTCTCAGCGCCGATTCCGCTAGAAGCCCCTGTAATCCATATAGTTTTTTCGCTATGCACAATTATTTCCTTTTCTATATTACTGACTAAATTTTCACATTACCGATATCCAGTTTAAAGAACACCCAAATTATCCATTTAATTACAATAACTTAATATTTATGTTTGACATTTACACAATTTAGGCGCATATATTAGGTAATCAAAATAAACTGGATTACAGGGAACTGAGTTCGCGATGAAGCATGACTGCACCGTATCGCACGGTTCGTTCACTGTGTGGGGCACAGGGTTTCTATATTCGTATGAAGCCGACAATAAATTACTAAACATAGCCCTCCCGGATGAAGAAAAAGCGATAGTAAAAATAAAACTGGATGACGCGCTGGTCAAAAACCCTCTGGCTTATATCGATACGCTCGATAAAACAAACCAGATCAAAGCGCTATTGTACAGCAACAACGCCACTCTTAATCTAGCTGACACTCTCGATGAAAGTCGGGTCGCCAGCTTGATCAAGACGACGGCGCGCATTTCCCGCTGTGCCTACGATCTGGACACACGTAATTTCGAAAGATTTGGCAGTGTCTTCTGCAAGGAGTTCGACCTGAAGGGGCTGAAGATTAAAAAATTCACCTCCCGCAGCGAGCATCAAAAATTCTATCTGGGACGTATACAAACGCGTACGGACAACACAATCTGTGTTCGCTCATGTACCCTTTCCGGATTAATGACCCAAATGTCAGATAAAACGATGAATGACCTGATTGCGCTCGAAATCGGTATGCGTAACGATGCATCCGCGCACAAATTGCTCAGCGCATCATCGAAACTCCTTACAATCAGCCACGTTCTGAACAAGAACTTTATTCCTCAGCACAAGCTTTCGCAGTATCACGAACTGATGGGAAGTTTGAGGCCCACGCAAAGGCACAAGAAAAACACCCATTAATTCAATGGTTTACAGCCGCAGATTAAGTTTTTGTTGAAAATTAACCAATTTTTAGGTATTATGTCTCCTCACATCAAGCAAGGATATTGTTTGTGAACCCGCTGGAGGGGAACGGTAAACGTCTGTTTTTTATAAGCATTTTCGTGCCGTTATTCAACCAGCCATTGTATAAACATAACAAACAAGGTGTAAATCAACATGGCAGATAATGACAATTTTGACTTCTCACAAGGCGATTACGTTGTTTATCCGGCGCACGGCGTTGGACAAATCGAAGGCGTAGAGACACATACAATTGGCGGCATGGATGTCAGCCTGTATGCCATCTCTTTCGAAAAAGACCGTATGCGTTTAAAAATCCCTGTGATGAAAGCTCAAGATGCGGGTTTGCGTAAACTCAGCTCATCCGACCGCATGGATGACGCAATCAAGACACTTAAAGGCAAATCACGCGTACGCCGCACAATGTGGAGCCGCCGCGCACAGGAATATGAAACAAAAATCAATTCCGGCGACCCGGTAGCAATCGCAGAAGTTCTGCGCGATCTTAAGCGCAGCAACGATGACACAGAGCAGTCATACAGCGAACGCCAGATTTACCAATCAGCGCTCGAGCGTCTCGCACGTGAAGTAGCCGCTGTTGAGAAAATCACAGAAGTCAAAGCGACTGAGCAGCTTGAAGATATTCTGGGCCTGACTGCCGCCCCTAAGAAAACAGGCGAAAAGAAAGCCGCTTAAGCGACTCATATATAAGCAAAATTAAATATCAGGCGCATACGGGAGTTTTCCACTTCCTATGCGCCTGATTTTATTATATACTTGTCTTGATTCTGGGAACCCCTCCCGCTCTATCATATCTGAATCGAATTCTTAACCACGTCGAGACTGATTTGCCCGCGAGCACAATAAAACATTGTATTTGTCCGCATAACTCCGATTCCATCAGCAATATGGGTCGTCCCGTTACCGTCTGGACCGTTCCTGCCATTCACGGCCAGATCGATGCATTACACAGGCTTCATGACCATATCCTTGCACACATACAGCCTGGTGACCGCATTGTTTACCATGGTAACTACACGGGGTTTAGCGCAGATTCAGCCGCATGCATCTCGGAAATCCTGACATTCCGCCGTATGGTTTTGGCCATACAGGGCATGATGCCTTCGGATATACAATATCTTCGTGGTCGTCAGGAACTGATTTGGGAAAAGCTGTATCAACTTCATTACGCCCCTAACCCGACAGACGTACTGCTATGGATGCTGGGTAACGGACTATCCGAAACGCTGTATAGCTATGGGCTATCCCCTCACGATGGTGTGGAATCCTGCAAAGCCGGTACGATGGGCATTACCAAATGGATAAGCCTGATCCGTAAGGCCGTACGCGCACATCCGGGGCATGATGTTTTTATGCGCCAACTGAAGCGCGCAGCGTTTACCGACCTGAACAATGAAGCGCCGATGCTGTTTGTGCATGCGGGACTGAAACCGTCAGAAAATTTATATGAACAAGGCGATCATTTCTGGTGGGCGTGTGACGAATTCAAAAACATGCAAACCGCATACAAACCGTTCGAGAAAGTCATACGTGGATATGACCCCGAACACAGAGGCTCACATCTTAACTGCATCACGGCTACAGTCGACGATGCGTGCGGTTTTGGCGGCAATCTGATTAGCGTTGGTTTCGACGAAAGCGGCGGAATCACTCAGATTCTGGAAGCCTAAAAAAAATATCACTAAAATTTTTATTTTTTCACTAACTTTTTACTGATCCGTGCGAATGTTTCATACGTAGGAACTATTGCAACGCAAAAATGTAGGTAGTGATATACCAGAAGGAGGCGTTCGTGGCACATATTGACGACCCACAAACACAAAAAGCCAATCTAGAGTACATCAGAAACTCGATGAACGAGCCGCTGCTCGAAAAAGAGCATGAGCTGAATTTGGCTCGCCGTTGGCGCGACCATGAGGATGAGAAGGCTCTGCATGAGCTTGTGAAGTCCTACACGCGTCTGGTGATCTCTGTGGCCTCCCGCTTCCGTAATTACGGTCTGCCTATGGGCGACCTTATTCAGGAAGGGAACATCGGTTTGATGCAGGCCGCGAGCCGCTTCGACCCCGAACGTGATGTGCGCTTTTCCACTTACGCGACATGGTGGATCCGTTCCTGCATTCAGGATTACATCCTGCGTAACTGGTCGATTGTCCGTACAGGTACAACCGCCGCGCAGAAATCATTGTTCTTTAACCTGCGTCGTTTGCGCTCAAAAATCGAGAGCCGCGAAGAAGCAGAAGGTTTAACGGATGACAGCCGTAAAGAAATTGCTGACGAGTTGAACGTTAAAGTTAAAGACGTTGAAACGATGGAAGGCCGCCTTTCCGGAAACGACCACTCCCTGAACGCCCGTATCGGCGAAGACGGTGAAGACGAATGGCAGACAATGCTGAGCGACGAAGGTCCGACACCGGAAGAAGTTACATTGAACGTTGTCGATTCAGAAACCCGTTCAAAATGGCTGAACAAAGCCTTGAGCGAGCTTAGCGACCGCGAACAGAAAATCATTCGCGACCGCCATCTGGGCCATGACGTTGTTACTCTGGAAGCGCTCGGAAACGAGCTGGGCGTCAGTAAAGAACGTGTGCGTCAGCTTGAACAGCGCGCAATGGAAAAATTAAAGACTTCAATCGTTGACTTTGTCGATGATCAGAACAATTTATTCATTGAAGAGTAAATACTCTTTTAAAATATTGGTTATCCAACCTTAAAATGACCAATGTTTTATGCAGCCGGACAACCCCTCTCCCCCACCACGGTTGTCCGGCTTTTTATTGCCTGAATTTTGGAATGATGAATTACTGAACCGTCTTGTAAAGGACGCCGCTTTGAAGCTCTTCGTTCGGTGCAAGTCCGTTCAGCACGCGGAAACGCTCGGCCTTGTAATCATCAAAGCCGGATTGTTGTGCACGGGACACAACAGTGTCGCCGCCACGTGCCGTAAACAGCTTGATGGACAATGGGCGGACGGAGCCTCGCTCGGATTGAGATAAGGAACGGAAGCTATATGTCGTTTGCTTCAAAGCCGTGACGAGGCTTGCAGGCGCATTTTGCGGTATCGCGATCTGGAAACGCACGAACTTATCGCCGTAACGGATCGCGACAAGACGTATTGTCGTTGCACGGCCCTGTACGATACCTGAGAAGCTTCCCGTCGCAGCAGGCATGCCGTTAACGGTGATGCTTTCAATGTCCTGAAGGTTTCTGTCCTTTACCCAGTTCTGGACGTAGTTTGCGGGTGCCATGCCCTGACTTGCGGCCATATCGAAGATGATGGCCGAGCCTGTCTGCGCAGATGTTGCTACAACCTGTGACGGCTGATTTGTAATGGCAAAGCCTTCGGGGACTTCAAACGTAAAGCCCAAGGCAGGATGATAGAAGCGGTTACCCCTTGCAAAGCCCTGCTCAGCGCTGTCGCCATAAGTCATGCCCGCGATGGTATTCAAATGATCATCACGACCGACTTCTCCGGTCTGCGCGTAGGCTTGTGCTTCGGCACGCGTTTTGGATACACGCTCCCCTGTCGCAGGGTGTGTCGAGAAATAGCTGAAAGCGGATGTACTGCTGCGTCCTGCCACCTTCGCATCCAGATCGGACTGGCGCTGCAGAGAATACAGAAACGACGACATCGCATTCGGATTGTACTGTCCGCGTGTCATGTAACGCAGGCCGAGCGTATCCGCTTCGTTTTCCTGCCCGCGAGAATAGGAGCTTAAATACAGGTTCGCCCCCGTACCCAGCGCTTGCGCCGCGCCATCGGATTCCAGAACTGCGCCTAAAAGCCCCGCACCCAGTGTTGTCACAACACCGCGTGAATATCTTTCTGCAGAATGGCGGCCAGTGATATGGCCCGTTTCATGCGCGAGGACGGCGGCAACTTCCGCTTCGTTATTGGCCAGCGCCAACAAGCCACGGGAGATATAGATATAGCCGCCCGGTAAAGCGAAGGCGTTTACGATCGGGCTATCAAGGACGAAGAATTTGTATTGAACGTCGGGGCGCTCGGTTTCCGCAGAAACACGCTTTCCGATTTCAGACACGTATGAATTGATTTGCGGATCTTTCTCCAGACCGAATTGCTGTACAATTTTTTCGTGTTCGGATGCACCAACCTGCACTTCCTGCTGCGGGGACATCAATGCGGTGAATTGCTTTTCGCCTGTGGCGGGGTTTGTTGAGCATGCGCCCAGTAAAAGAAGTGGTAAAATGCTCAGAAAAATTCCGTGTTTCAAAAACAAACTCTTGATATTGGCCATAGTCTCCATCCACATTGAGTGATCATGATTATTCAATTTCGGCTGCCCCACATATTACCGTTTTTGATTGTGCTGGCCAGTATTTTGTCGGCCCCCTTTGTTATTGCGCCTTCCTACGCGCAAGACGAAGAGAGGTTTCCCGAAGGTGATTTCAGCGCACTTCGCAATTACGGTCTGACGCGGGTTGTCGAGGTCGTTACCCCGCAGACCATCAAGCTGTCGAACGGTGAAATTGTGAACCTCGTCGGCGTCCGTCTGCCTGATTATACGGTGGAGCGTGCGGGGCCCTTCGCGCAGACAACGTTTAAAATCCTCAAAGACATGCTGGAAGGCAAAGAAGTCAATCTATACAGAACCAAGAACAAGGATGTAGGCCGCACGAACAGGCTGGGCCACACCCTTGCCCATCTGGAACGGCAGAGCGACAAGACATGGGTTCAGGGCACGCTTGTGCGCCTCGGTCTCGTACAAGCCCGCCCTATGCAGGAAAATCCGGAAATGGCCGACCAGCTTTATGCCCTTGAGCAAGCCGCCCGTGAAGACAAGCTCGGCATATGGGCAGAAGGCGGTGCCGTCATCACACCGGCGGAGGCCGAAAACCTGATGAACAGCTTTCAAATTGTCGAAGGCCGCGTACGCAGTGCTGCAATCAAGCAAAACCGCATCTACCTCAATTTCGGCAAGAACTGGCGCACGGATTTTACCGTATCGATTGCGCCGGAGAATAGACGGCATTTCTCAAAAGCGCGGCTTAACCCGCTCGAGTGGAACGGACGCGTTGTACGCGTACGTGGTTGGGTCGAGTCCTATAATGGTGCTCTGATTGAAATAAATCACCCCAGCGCGATAGAAATACTGCCTTTAGAACAGCCCGCGGAAAACCCTGATGAAAATTAGACGCAAAGCGTTGCAAGGGAGTGGAAAACGTCCTAGTCTGACCAGCAATTGTAAAGATTTTAAGATTTAACGCGTCTTTATAGGACATCTCTCATGTACAGACAGCATGATTCAGACCGGGCAACCGCAAAGAACACAGCGAAAACTTTGCTCGATCTTTTTCCGCCTACGACCCCCTATTCCAGCGGCTTCCTAGCCGTTGACGACATCCATAACCTGTATTGGGAGCAAAGCGGAAACCCCGACGGCGTGCCCATTCTTCTTTTGCATGGCGGCCCGGGTGCAGGGGCTTCACCGACTCACCGCCGCTTTTTTGATCCTGACCATTACCGCATCGTAATTTTCGACCAACGCGGATCGGGACGCTCTACCCCGACCGGTTCACTGGAGAACAATACCCGCGAATTTCTGGTACAGGATATAGAGACTTTGCGTAAGCATTTGCAGATTGAGCGCTGGCATCTTTTCGGCGGTTCATGGGGCAGTACGCTCGCTATGAGCTATGCAGCCAGATATCCGCAACACTGTATCAGCATGATCATGCGCGGTATTTTCCTGTGTGAGCAGGAAGAAGTCGATTGGTTCCTCAACGGTATGCGGACGATCTTCCCCGAAGCGTGGGAACAATTTGCAAGCTTCGTTGATGAAGACAAGCAAGACAACCTGCTGGATGAATATTACGACGCCCTGACAGGCACGGACCAGAAGCGTCAGATACAGGCTGCTATTGGCTGGAGCCTGTATGAAGGTGCGTGTTCCCTGCTCCTGCCCAACTACGAAACAATCACGACGCAAGAGCAGAAAAATCAGGCCATCGCCCTTGCGCGTATCGAAGCGCATTATTTCAAGAACGAGGTCATTCCGAAAGAGAGCAGCCTGCTGAACCACGTCGATACGTTCCGCAAAATACCGACAACCATTATTCAAGGTCGTTATGATGTGATTTGCCCGATCGCAACGGCGCATACATTACATCAGGCATGGCCTGAAGCAGATTACATCGTTGTACCGGATGCGGGGCATTCCGCACTCGACCCCTCGTTACGGTCACGCCTTATGGAAGCGACCGAACACGCAAAAACTATAAGACCATAAAGAGTAAACCATGAATTTTCAGTCTATAAAGAATATCGATGTTTCGGGTAAACGGGTATTGATACGTGCCGACCTGAACGTCCCTGCCCGCCGCGGTAAAGTCATGGACACAACCCGCATCGACCGTTTGAAACCCAGCATTGATTATTTGCGCGAAGCGGGTGCGAAAATTCTGATCCTTTCCCATTTTGGCCGCCCCGAAGGCGAACAGAATCCCGAAATGTCACTGGCGTTTCTGATCCCTACTCTCGAGGAATGCTGGGGCTGTGACATCAGCTTTGCGCAGGATTGTATCGGAGAAAAAGCACAGAAAGTCGTCGACGGGATGAAATCCGGAGACGTGACATTGCTTGAGAATGTACGTTTTCACAAAGGTGAAAAAGCCAACGACCCCGACTTCGTTTCGCAATTAGCCAAACTCGGCGATATCTATGTGAATGATGCATTTTCCGCCGCGCACCGCGCACACGCCAGTACCGAAGGACTGGCCCACCACTTGCCCGCCGCGGCAGGGTTATTGATGACACAGGAGCTAAACGCACTAGATGCTGCACTGGAAAACCCCGAGCAGCCCGTTGCCGCGATTGTCGGCGGTTCTAAAATCTCCACCAAGCTGAACGTACTCAACAACATCGTTGAAAAGGCCGATTACCTTATCCTTGGCGGGGCCATGGCCAATACTTTCCTTTACGCCCAAGGTGCGGATGTCGGCGCATCTTTGTGTGAAGCCGAGATGAAGGATGAAGCCCTTAAAATTATGGAGACGGCCAAGAAAGCAAACTGCGAGATCGTCCTGCCGATTGATTGTGTCGTTTCACAAGAACTGCGTGTGAAAGCCGAAAACCAGATTGTTGACGCCACCAACATACCCGCAGGGTACATGGCGATCGATATCGGCCCAAAAAGCATCGCGGCGTATCAGAAAATCTTTGAAGACTGCAAAACGGTGCTGTGGAACGGGCCTATGGGCGTGTTCGAGATTAAACCATTTGATTCAGGCACGAATGCGCTCGCGCAAACCGCAGCGACATTGACGAATGCAGGTAAGTTGAAAAGTATTGCCGGTGGTGGTGATACGGTATCCGCGCTGGAAAATGCAGGTGTCGTCGGTGACTTCACCTATGTTTCCACGGCCGGCGGCGCATTTCTTGAATGGCTGGAAGGAAAAAGCCTGCCCGGCGTTGCCGCGCTGGAAAACGCCAAAAAGGCTGCCTAGATTTATTCGGAAACGATTTTCTCGATTGAGTTGTCGATAATACCGCGGGCTACATCGCCTTTGATCTTCGTAAAGTAATTAATCGCCTTACTCATATCTGTCAGGTCGACCATACGCCCGGAGTTACGGATGCGGTTTGTCAGCAAGAAGATCGAAACAAAATCTTCCTTCGCGATATCGAAAGCCTTACACGCAACAGCCAGACCTTGCCCGCTTGATTGAGACATAATCTCCAGCGTTGTTTCAGGACCAAGGCCCGTAAACTTAGCGAACTGTGCAATAAATGACTGAATCTGGCCGCGGCGTAGCGCACCCAGCATCAGCTTTGTTGTCAAAAGACCTTTGCTTTTGTAACGGTCGGCGGCTCTGATCATAGCATCTGTAGGCGCGAACTCGTTTACAGCTTCATTGGCTGCAACAAGCTCTACAATCACCTCGTCAACCTTGTCGGCGATTGATGCGCTTTTCACGCCATAGCTGTCAGTGATGAAGGATTTAACCTGCTCACCTACAAAATTATAAAGCTTCTCGGCAATGTCTTTGGTGACTTCGTCACGGCGAAGCAGCGGCATTGCCAGTTCATCTGATTTTTGTGCCATGTCGCTCAGGACAACGACAGCATGCTCAGTCAGCTTGATGCCTTCGTTTTTTGTTAAGGTGATCGCAGTTTCAAAATCACGGGTGTCGGCCAACAGGTTGATAACCTGATTGCTCATTGCCTCGCGCTTTGCAACGGCCTGCCAGTATGCTGGGCCTTTAGACTTGATTGTGTAAATGAGGTCCAGATCACCCAAAACAGGGCTTCGGCTCAGCATTGGGCCGGCGACTTCGATTTCGTCATTGGTGAGTTGAAGTACAAGGCGCAAAGGTACGCTATCCATAAGAGAGAGTTTTTCAGCCAGCGCTTCGCGTAAATCCAGTTCTGCCTGACGCATAATACCAATCAATACATCGGCGATCAGTTCGCTTTCACGTGGTGAAAGATCCATATCCAAAAGCTCGCTTACCGCAGATGTCAGCTCTGCACGCGCGATCGGTTTTTCATCTAATGCAAGGTTATGCAGCTGCTGTGAGTCATAAAGTTTCACTAGCAACGGAGTTACATTCGACGATTTATCTAAAAAACTTAGATCCATTCAACTTGCCCCAAACACACTATGTTCTTGTTCCACTGTTCGTAGATTTGTTCTTATTGAAGAGATGGCAGAATGCCTAGAAACCTTTGCTACCCAATGATTTTTACGCAGTTGCCCGTGTCTCTTGCCTATAACTATAATCACAAATCCTTATATTTTAGTTAACGGCGTTTCGCTTCGGTTCGAAAACAATTTGAAAGGCAGAGAAAACAAGGACTTCCACGGCGCTAAGTCTTTTATTTGATTTGGATATGTGAAGCTTCTATACTAAATATTAATTCTTCTGCGTTACGATAATAATGACTAAATGTTTTTAGGGAACTACAGGATATACAAATGGCAGGACCATTAAGCGGCATCGTTGGCAACCAACAAGTAGCCTCAGCACAGACTACACAGGTTCAACAACAAAACGCCCAAAATACAGGCGCGGTACGCCCGCAAGAGCAAGAACCGGAACAGAATCAGGTTCAACCGCAAGGTACGGCAGCCGCAGAAACACAGGATTCAGCGACAGATAACACGAACGCTTTTCAGCAACGTATTGAACAATTGATCAATCCGCTGGCGAATGGCGGCGATACCTCAGACATTCAACGAGGTTCACTCATTGACGTCGTCGTATAGATTTTAAAAGAATAAATGGTGGGGGATAAGGCGCTTCTTCTTGAAGCGCCTTTTCAATTACTGGAACGCAACCTCGTTAAAGCTGCGCAGTTTACGACTGTGGAGCTTTTTAGGATCGAGATCTCTAAGCAATTCCATAGTCCGTAAACCGATCTGCAAATGCTGGTCAACGCGCTGACGATAGAATGTGTTCGCCATTCCGGGAAGTTTTAGCTGCCCATGTAGAGGTTTGTCCGAAACGCACAGCAACGTCCCGTACGGTACGCGGAAGCGAAAACCGTTGGCAGCGATTGTCCCGCTCTCCATATCCATTGCAATCGCACGGCTTTGGCTCAGGCGCTTGTTCTGCCCGATAGACGAGCGCAGTTCCCAGTTCCGGTCATCCGTCGTTGCAACTGTGCCTGTACGCATGACTTTTTTAACGTCATACCCTTCGTAACCGCAGATTTCGCCCACCGCTTGCTCCAGAGCTTGCTGGATTTCCGCCAAAGCGGGAATCGGAATAGATGGCGGCAAATCTGCATCAAGAATATGATCTTCGCGCAAATATCCGTGAGCGAGAACGTAATCACCAAGGTTTTGTGAGTTCCGCAAACCCGCACAATGTCCCAGCATCAACCATGCATGCGGACGCAGCACGGCGATGTGGTCAGTGATGGTTTTAGCGTTCGACGGTCCTACACCAATATTGACCATCGTGACCCCTGCTCCGCCTTCACGTGTGAGGTGATACGCGGGCATTTGCGGCAGGCGGGTCGGATCATCCGGTTGGATAAACGCACCGAACCCATCTTTTTCGGCCTTTTCCTGACCGATCTTGATGAATTCGTCGATATAGAACTGGTAGTTCGTGAAAATCACGTAATTCTGGAAGTTATGTGCGGGCATGCCGCAGTAATGCTTCAGTCGCTGTAAGCTCAGGTCAACGCGCGGTGCTGTAAACAAGGCTAGAGGTTCATCCTCGCCCGCCATCGGCACATATGTCGCGTTGGCAATCTCGTCATCCATAATATCCAGATCGGGTACGTCGAATATATCCACCAGATCCTGTAGCTGTTCATCACCCAGATCACCTTCCAGATAGAACCCCTCGCCCAACGCGAAGTGAATAGGAATAGGCGTATCACTGACACCAATCTCGATCGGCACATCGTGGTTTTGAAGCAGGTTTTCAAATTGTTGCAGATAGTAGTGGTCGAATATGTCCGGACGAGTCAGCGTTGTGCTGTAAACCCCCGGGCGTGGTGCGAAACCGTAAGAAAGGCGGGTATCCGCACGGCGGGCGTATTTCGTCGCGATCCGCGCATACGGATAGCAGGCGCGAATGCGTTTTTTCTTCTCCACCTTACCGTCAACAAATGCCTGAAACTGATCACGCAGAAATTCAACATGCGCATTATAGATTTTCGCGGCCTGTTCTACGGCCTCTTCCGGCGTTTCAGCGGATATGGGAGGGATAATGTCAGGAGTTTTAACCATATTCTATTATCCCTTATTCTTGCATAAATGACAATGACTTAGGGAGATTTACTGTCAGTTTTTAAGCCCGACGAGGCTGCGTGCGTAATGCTGCGGCTCGAATGGTTGCAGGTCGTTTACGGCCTCCCCTACGCCAACCGCGTACACAGGCACACCGAACTGGTCGGCCAAACCGATCAACACGCCGCCTTTGGCAGAACCATCCAGTTTTGTAACCACAAGGCCGCTGACATGGACCATTTCCTTGAAAGTCTCGAGCTGTGAAAACGCGTTCTGGCCGGTTGTTGAATCCAGCACCAGTACTACTTCATGCGGCAGGCTTTCATCCTGTTTTTTCAGCACACGGATGATCTTGGCCAGTTCTTCCATCAGGTTGGCTTTGTTTTGCAGGCGGCCCGCCGTATCGATCAGCAATACATCCGCGCCTTCTGCTTTGGCCTTTTCGTAAGCTTCGTAAGCGACTGAGGCTGCATCCGCGCCTACATCCTTCTTAACAAGTGTGGAATTGGTCCGCTTTGACCATATTTCGAGTTGCTCGACGGCGGCCGCGCGGAAGGTATCACCCGCAGCCATCATGACTTTATAGCCGTATTCTTTTTGGAAACTCTGCGCGAGTTTTCCGATAGTTGTTGTCTTACCGGCACCGTTTACGCCGCACATCAGGATGACGAACGGGCCGTTATCGGGCTTTTGAATATTGAACGGCAACGCCACAGGTTTGAGGATTGCAGCGATAGATTCGGCCAGCGCTTCTTGTACCTCTTCTTGTGAAATGTCTTTACCAAAGCGACCTTGGGAGAAGTCTTCGACGACTTTCATCGCTGTCTTCGGCCCCAGATCCGCAGCAATAAGGAGTTCTTCAAGCTCATCGAGCATATCCTGATCGAGCTTTTTCTTTGTGACCAGATCGGTCAGGCCTTGCGTAAACTTATTGGTGGACTTGGATAACCCAGATGTCAGGCGTGAGAGCCAGCCGCCTTCCTCACTGTCATCTGCGAATTCTGCCTTTTCATTAAGGTCATCGCGTTTGTTGTGTGCGGGGACGGGTTCTTCATCGAGATCATCAAGGATTTCAACACCTGATTCTTCCAGATCATGTTCCAGATCAGGGTCCATTTCAGGATCATCTTCATCCGTGGAAGGCTCGATAGCGGGCTCGCCGGGCGGGTGGACAATCTTGTCCTCGCGCTCTTGCTCTTCCTGCTCTTTCGCATTCTTCTTTTTTCGCCAAAATACCATGGGGCTGACTATATCAGATCACACAGCCACGCCAAGGAGCTTGTCACCATTTATAGAAGTCAGTTTGAGACGGGCCAGCGTGCCTGTGGATAACTCTTCATCCACGGAAACGGGCGCAAACGTTTCTGCGCGGCCAAAATTATCTTTTTCAACAATAACATCCACAGTTTTATTCACATGGCGCTTGAGCATTTTTTCGTGCTGTTTTTGGCCCAATTCCCTCAATCTTTTAGCGCGCTCTTTACGCTCGGGCACAGGCACCTGATCGGGAATGCGGGCGGCGGGTGTGCCCTCACGTTCCGAGTACGGGAATACATGCAGATATGTCAGGTCGCATTCCTCGACACATGCGAGCGTATTTTGGAACATTTCTTCGGTTTCGGTCGGGAAACCAGTGATGATATCGGCACCGAATTCCATTTCGGGGCGTAAATCACGCGCCTTTTGGCACATGTCAATCGCATCGGCGCGCAAATGCCGTCTTTTCATACGCTTAAGGATCAAATCATCGCCCGCTTGCAGGGATAAATGCAGATGCGGCATCAAACGTGGCTCTTCTGCTATCAAACGCCATAAATCCTCGTCGATCTCTACCGGATCGAGTGAAGAAAGGCGCAAGCGCGGCAATTCAGGCACCAGCGCCAGTACACGGCGGATCATCTGGCCGAATGTCGGGCTACCCGGCAAATCAGGACCGTAAGACGTGACATCTACCCCTGTGAACACGACTTCCTTGTATCCCTGCTCCACCAATGTGCGTACCTGTTCGGCAATTACACCGATAGGTACGGATCGCGAAGGTCCACGGCCATAGGGGATTATGCAGAACGTACAGCGGTGGTCACACCCGTTCTGCACCTGCAGGAATGCACGGGTCTTATCATCAAATCCTTCAATTAAGTGACTGGCCGTTTCGGTAACCGACATAATATCATTGACCAAAACACGGTCATTGTGACGGATACCCCATGTTTCTGCCTTTAATTTCAGATCGTTACCTATGATCTGGTCGATCTCGCCCATCTGTGCGTAACCTTGTGGATCAATCTGGGATGCACAACCTGTCACGATGATTTTAGCATTCGGATTTTCACGGCGGGCCTTGCGTATCGCTTGGCGAGCCTGCCTTTCCGCTTCCTTTGTCACTGCGCATGTGTTGAAAATGATCGCATCTTTCATGCCCGCATCGGCGGCATGCTTTTTCATCACCTCAGACTCGTAAGTGTTGAGGCGACATCCGAAGGTAACGATTTCAGGGTCCTTACTCATGCGATCCCATCATTTCCATAAAGTAATTGCGTTACGCGCAGTTTTGCTCTATTCCTGCGCTTAAATCAACAAAATCAGTGTAGCAGTATTCATATTATGGCCCTGCGTCGAGAAAAAAAAGTATACCTGCGCGGCGAAATGCCTGCCCTGTTCGGCAAATCCAGCCATACAGCGCGGCAAGAACGCTCCCTTAAACGCCGCGTGTGGGGCGAAGTCGCGGCCTATGGCGTTGTGGCCACTGTTTTGCTGGATGCCTACACCTGGCCGGGCAAATCAGAGGACCCCGAAGTGCCCAGCATTATCCATGCATGGGATATGAACACAAAAGCGTGGAGCCATGCACGGGGAAATCCGCTGAAATATCTGGGGTACAAATACAGCTCCTTTGGACGCGAAAAGCTGGATGAAAAGATACAGCTGGCTGAAACACGACAGGATGAGGACGAAACCCCGCCTGACACGCCCTCTGCCGACCAAACATAAGCCTAGAGATTTAGCTCACCGTCAAAAACATAGGTATACGGGCCGGCCATAAGGACATGCCCGTCGTCTTCACGGATTTCGAGGAACAAAGAGCCGCCATCCAATTCGATCTCAACACTGTTTTGTGTCTTGCCGCTTTTGAAGCCCGCAACAGCTACGGCGCACGCACCAGAGCCACAGGCCAGTGTCACGCCAACACCGCGTTCCCATGTACGCTGACGCATTTTAGTCTCTCTCAGGATCTCGACAAATTCGACATTGGTTCTGTTGGGAAAAATCGGGTTATGCTCAACTGTACGCCCTATGTCTTCCACAGGAATATCCTCAAGTGAGTCGACAAAAAAGACGCAATGCGGATTACCCATATCGACGCCATAAGGGGCGCTCAAACCGCCCTCACTCAAATCCAGCTGTTCAAAGCTTACGGGTTCCCCCATATCCACGGTGACCATTTCGTTGGCCGCACGCGTACATGGCAACATACCGCGCCCCGTTTCGAGAACGCATTCATCCTTACCCGTTTCATTCATAATGATGTCGGCGACGCAACGCGTAGCATTGCCGCACGCGGCACTCTCGGAACCGTCCGCATTGTAGAAGCGCGCAAATATATCGGCATTATCCGAAGGCTCCAGCACGGTCAGCAGATCACAGCCGACCCCAAAGTTACGGTCGCATATATGCTGAATTTGCGCAGGCGTAAGCGCTACAGATTCTGTACGAGAATCTATAATCACAAAATCATTGCCTAGTCCGTGCATTTTTCTAAAGCGCATCTTTGTATTTTGCCTTTCTCATCAGAGAGCCGTATAACATTACCATGTCTAAAGAACAGCAAAAATTTATTACCGAAAACCTTTATGCTAGCAAGAATGAGATACAACAGCTTCTTGGAAAGTTAATCTACGAATTTAATAAATTAGAAAACGAGTACAACAATCTGATAGTTGCTCTACTTCATAAATCATCATGGAAAATTGAGTTTCTTGTAAGCAAGCTTAGGTTCAGGCAAAAAATTGAAATCGTCTGGGGTGTTCTGGACGATGACGTCAAACACACATTAATGAAAGATACGAACCTTTAGATATAGCAAATGTTCTGAAAGCGTCAAACGAGGTTAACGTTCTTAGAAATAGCTACATTCATTCTCACTATTGGGAAGACCCTTTTTTTGGGGATATAAACCACAGAGATATAAAATTTCCAAAAAAATCACATGCCTATCTGAATCACAAAGAAGTAGATGCTCAAGAATTGCTTGATTTAATTGAAAAAATTATCGATCTAGGCGTTCATATAGAACGAATAACCGGCATTGTTCATGAATATTTTGAAAAATTAGACGAGGAAACCTCCAAAAACTGGGCCTCGTTGTGCGAGAAATAGCCTGAATTAAGTTGACTTAGTTGCGGCAATCCCCTAAAAAACTCTCAAATTTCACTGACATGGCTATTTGTCAGTGCCCAAGCACTTTCGAGGTGCAGGTACCCCCTAGTCGGCGCGAACGCTCACTGGGGCTAATTTGGTTTATTAACTACGGATTTTAAATGTTTGATAGTTTGAGCGAAAAGCTTGGCGGCGTATTTTCAAAACTCAGAGGCAAAGGTTCTCTGAGCGAAAACGATGTGATGGCGGTTTCCCGCGAGATCCGCATCGCTTTGCTGGAAGCTGACGTTGCCCTGCCCGTTGTTAAAGACTTCATCGCCCAGATTAAAGATAAAGCCGTCGGACAGGATGTGATCCGCGGCGTAAACCCCGCACAGCAAGTGATCAAGATCGTCCATGACGAATTGGTAGAGATGCTGGGCAGTGAGGCTGACGAGCTTAAATTCTCTTCTCCTCCGTCCGTTTACCTGATGGTGGGTTTGCAAGGTTCGGGTAAAACGACATCAACGGCGAAAATCGCCCGCATGCTGAGCGAAAAGCAGAAAAAGAAGGTCCTGATGGCCTCTTTGGACGTTTACCGCCCTGCCGCGCAAGAACAGCTGGCCCAGCTTGGTGAGCAAACAGGCGTTGCTACACTGGATATTGTTGAAGGCCAGAAGCCTGTCGATATTACCAAGCGTGCGCTCGATACCGCCCGCAAGGAAGGTTACGACCTCGTCATGCTCGATACAGCGGGCCGTTTGTCCATTGATGAAACGATGATGGACGAGGTTAAAGCCGTCAAAAAAGCATCCAACCCTATTGAAACCCTGCTCGTTGCCGATGCAATGACCGGTCAGGACGCGGTACAAACAGCGACAGCCTTTGATGAGGCCGTTGGCCTGAGCGGTATTATGCTGACCCGTGTAGACGGTGATGCACGCGGTGGTGCGGCGATGTCCATGAAGGCCGTTACAGGCAAGCCGATCAAGCTGATTGGTGTCGGGGAAAAATGGGATGAAATCGAAACCTTCCACCCCGACCGTATTGCGGGCCGTATTCTGGGTATGGGTGATGTGGTTTCTTTGGTGGAAAAGGCTGTGGAAACGGTCGATGCCGAAGATGCACAGGAAATGGCCAAGAAATTCAAGAAAGGCCAGTTCGATTACAACGATTTGCTGAAACAGATGCAGCAGATGAAGAAAATGGGCGGCATGGGCGCGATGATGACCTACGCCAGCTACCTGCCCGAAGAAACCAACCTGGCGGGCGAGGCGCAAGAGCTCTACGAGAAGCTCTACTGCCAGCGCGGCGAGATGGAGAA
>JAESRE010000021.1 GCA_016764775.1 Alphaproteobacteria bacterium | reverse complement strand
ATGTTTAAAGATTTTCTCGAGCTGGACAGTAAAGCCCATATCCAGCATGCGGTCTGTTTCATCAAGCACCAGATAATCGGTGTGATGAAGCATCATGTTGCCTCTATCCAGATGGTCATTAATACGGCCGGGTGTTCCGACGATCAAACGCGGACGGGCACGCAGCTGGGCCAATTGTTTGCCCATAGACTCACCGCCAATGATAAAGGCTGTCTTGATATTGCTTTTGCGTCCTAAAAGCTGATGCATGATGTCCATGATCTGCTTTCCAAGCTCGCGCGTTGGGGTCAGGATTAAGGCCGAACCTTTAGGGTTAGAGAGTAGTTTTTCGACCAAGGGAATGGCAAAAGCTGCGGTTTTTCCTGTGCCGGTCTGGGCCGTGCCCATAATATCATGCCCTTTCAAGGCAAGCGGGATAGCCTGTGCCTGTATAGGTGTCGGCGTTGTATATTTCATATGCGCAAGCGATTTGGTCAGCGAGGGATTTAGGCCTAAGCCTTCAAAGTTTTTCATTTTGTTTCTTTCTATTTGTCTAGACCATCTGATCTAGAGCGTCTGCGCATGTGCGCAGTGTTTGTTAATGGCATTCTTCGCGCGCTAGCTGGCAGACAGCTGCGCGGATTTATAGCGTTCGATATTTGAAGAACTGTTCAATAAATCTGAACTTTACGAGGGGATGTATTTTTGTGAAATTTTCACGGTCTTAAAATTTAAGACGCCTACAAAAGCTCTGGGCTTATAAAAAAAGCATCATCGTCAAACGATGCGGCATTAGTGACAGGTTATTGAGTTAGGGTCAACATAATTATTTTTCATATGAACCCTTATCACTCGTTGTCTTCACTAGATACGAAAGCGCGATAAATCTCAGCTTTCTCTTTATTTCTCGTCTCAACTAGCGATCGAATGAGGCCAGATATCGCTAGATCAAAGTGTAAACCATTTTTCTCAGGTAAATCTTCAATCTGCTCACGAGTCATGCTTTGCCAATTCTGATTGATGTTTTGTAAGGCTGCCTTGTAAGCATCGACTGCAGCTTCGAAATCTGAATAACTTTCTAATATTGTCGCTTTTTCTAACAAAATTTCGATACTATGAGGGTTCTGAGAGAGCTTCTTTTCGACTTCCTCTACATCCTTTTTGTATCTGCGAAAATATGCCACATCAATCCATGTTGGCTGCTCATCCTCATCAAGGAAATAGCCTCGAGAGTGAATTCGTAAGCACGCATGCTCATAGAGTCTGCCGGTACTTTTGCTATGACTTAGATAAAGAACTTTTTTGTCACCTTCTTTATAAGGCCCACCCCAAAAGCTTATTATCTGTCCCTTTTCAAAATCACCTTTAAAAACCTCTAATACCCTAAATCTGTATTGATAATCGTGCAGCGAACTTGTTACAGGCAAAATATTTGCCTTCAGGTTAGCAAAAGATATTCCGGGGCCCACATATTCAGCCACGAGAATATTGCTTGGCTCTAGATAGCTTTTTCCAGGAGGTGGTGTGCAATCAGCTAAAGCTGGGAAAGCTGTAAATACTAATAAGGCTGTGTAGATGATATATCTTTTCATATCAGCGGATTATCACATTTTTAGTATTATTAGTCACATTAGATTTAAATACGAAATTAACCCATATTGTGAAATACTATTTACGGTTGTCGGCAACTAAATGGTTTTCAAATGAGCGCATTAAATAATTCAGCAACTACAGAGGAAATAAAGACTAATAAGTGCTTTTGGTTGAATATTCTTCTCATTTTAGGACTAGGAATAGCAGTTTCAATTGCAATGGTAGCCTTATTTTTAATCGGCAGACAAACATCACAGCTTAATCAACTTCAAAACTCTTACGTAACTTTGAATGAGAAACTTATATCTTTTGAGGAAAGTGTGAAAGCTGAGCGGGAATCTCTCTCTGAAACGAACCAAGAGTTTTTAAATAGCGTGTCAGAACTTAATGCTGAGCTTGTTTCAACCAAAGAGAGTCTTGAAACAAGTGTTCAGAGTCTGGCAACTCTCCAGCATGCAATTTCTACTGGAGATAAGGCCACTCAAAAGCAAATTTTTGGCGGTGTTGGTATTAAGTACAAATTTAATCGTGATGGACATTTGATCATTCAAGAAGTGTTAAAGAACTCGCCTGCGTATAATCAGCTTTACATTGATGATGCCATAACGAAAATCGATGATAGATCAGTTAAAGGCCTTACTGCTGCAGAAGTAACAGATCTGATCAGAGGGGATGCAGGCGATAAGGTAACCATTGAGTTTATTCCCGCGGGACAATTAGACTCATCAAGCAAAGTAACTTTAGTGAGAGCTCTGATAAATGCAGCGCAGAAATCAGAGAAATCGAAATGAAAAATTTTTTAATACTTATTTTTCTCGGAATTGTTGGTATTATCCAACC
Source organism: Alphaproteobacteria bacterium (assembly GCA_016764775.1). Taxonomy (GTDB): domain Bacteria; phylum Pseudomonadota; class Alphaproteobacteria; order Micavibrionales; family Micavibrionaceae; genus TMED27. The sequence continues at coordinate 37,078 of JAESRE010000021.1, read as the reverse complement.
AAATATTTCATTTGCGAAGAGTACTGAGTTTTCAGCTTACAGTGAGATACCGGACCCTCTGGTTAAGAAACTGAATAGTCGAAAATATTTAGAAGACTACATCAAGGATGTACTGCTTGTTATCAGAATGCATGCAGCAGATAAAAAAAATCTTACCGAAGAAGATGCTCAAAAATATGTAACGCAAAAGAAGAAAAAGTTTGGTGAGCAGCAGATAAAAAGGCTTCTGAAATACGATTATAATAATGACGGTCAGATTGATCTTAATACTGAGGTGTTTGAGCAGTTCAAAAAAGACGCCGAGAAAGCCGCAAATATAACTCATACTTCTAGCTCTATAGAAAAGCAGGCTTTGCGAAGTGTTGAGCTTCTCGCTAAGCACGATCTAAACAATGATGGAATTATCAGTTACAAAGAGATGGGAACCGTCGAGGATATAAATACTTTTGCTCCTCAATATGCTGTTCGACATGACAACGCTGAAGATTTTCTCAAAATTGACCCTAACGGCGATAGGGTTTTAACCCTAGATGAGCTAAAAACGCTCGCAACTAAAGCATTTAATACAGTAGATTTAGACAAAGATGGCTATTTCTCACCAGAGGAAGGATCGCACTTCCAACCTTATAAAGCTTCCATAACGATGGGAGGCTTCAAAAAGCCAAAAGTACAAGCTGGCTGTCAGCTTCCCTTTATTCCGTCACGGACAAAAGTCGCCTTTATAGGGGCAACATGGGGTAACACGATACCAAATCTAACGATTGCGGGCCAAGAACGACAAACAAACCTTATCCATGTTCAAATAGATTCTGAAAAGGAAGACCTGTACCTAGTTTTGGGATCTTACGGATCAATCGTATGGAAGCTTGACGGCAATGTGGAGAGAGTGAAGAAAGTAGTAGTTCTTGGTCCATCGCATAAAGATGATCCCAAGAATTTAAGCTACGGCTCTAAGCATGTGAACTCTGCCGTGGTCGGGGTTCACAAAGACATTGTAACGTTCAATCAAACCCAAAAATGCGGTATAAAATCATACAATACATCAGGCGATAAAAAGAAAGTATTATCAAGGGCAGTCAATCTTCTTGAACGAACCCCGGACTACTTTTTTGTCAAATCTTTTGCTACAGGCTTTCGCATATTTGACGGGCGAGTAAACACAGATATAGCCGAAGGACTACATGCCGCTCAAATCGAAACACCAGAGGGTTTTGACTCCACCTACTGGAAAAAACATATTCAATATACGCCCGGTGGCTACATAGAGCTTAATCCTGAGGATTTGGTGACTTATGTCGAAGTGGAAGAATACGAGGTTCTACCTAAATGGGCCGGTATAGCAAAACTGGTCCATGATAAAGCTCTAATACCTGTCATTCATGGAAATCCATTGCAGCCTGGTAGTAATATGAAAGAACATGTAAATACGTTCTTAATTTCTAAGGAAATGCCCTATTACCCTGCCGGAATGTATAATGAGCAAGCAGTGAATTTTATCGTGGGGCGCGGTATCAAACCCCCTCAGGGAGATCCTGGACACTCTGTTACTTCAATGCAGTAAAATTTTCTATAAAGATCGTTATCCGCTTGTTTCACTATGACCGGATTTTCTCAGTTTAGTTATCAAACCCTGTAATCCTCTACAGCCCAGAATAAAGGTTAGAGATAGCCCCAGATATAAGCCAATTCTGGCATATTTCTCGATCCAATTTACATTTTGAAACTTTATCTTTCTTACATCTTCAGGGCTGAGCATGACCCCTACCACATCTGCAATTTCGGGGATAGCAAAGATCAGGAGATAACATCCAAACGCAGCAAACACCCCAGTGAGTATGTGCTCAGCGTTCAGCACTCCAATAGGCTTCTCCCCTTCTTTGCCGGCAATCAGTTTTCCTATGCTTTCAGCCTTAAACCAAAATAGTGCAGCCACTAGGACAAACAGAAGCATTCCTCCTACATACAGAAACCTGATGTATATTTCTTGCTCTACGTCCCAGAAAAGAACAAGGCCAATAACATTTGTGAAAAGCATCAAGAGGCCTTTGAAGAAGTAGATAAGCCCGAAAACTCTGGCTATGAGTCCTCCCAGCTCGTTCTTGGTCATGCTTGTACTTGTTTCCATACAAATTGTATCAGTTCGTTATTTTTGCGATGCTCGTACACCCTGCCACAGGGTGGTTCAGAGGGTCCCCATTCAAAACTAGATATTCTGCGGTCCCGTCTTTGAGAACGTCTACAATCTCATATCTCCAGTCTTTTGGGAAACAGCGAGTGGGTTCGGTTGGCCTCTTTAGGCCCATTTTGCTTTTTTTGCCATGGGCGGCTGAAAATTCGAGTTTTTCCAATTCGTCGACCCGAGGATACAAAATATAGGGATTACCTGTCAGACTGATAAATGCTTTCGCTCCCGGTTGATAAGGTGCCGTTCCTATATTTTTCCATTCCGTCGTCCCTCTTATTTTTTGAATGCTGACTTCATCCGGCCTTTCGTCTTTAGTGCCGGGCTCATCCCATCCGTAAATCAGATATAAATCCTGCCCATGTTCGAGAATGGTCATCAAGGCACTCATTTGTCCTCTTTTTTTAAAGCGTCCTAAAGGCGTTTTGTTTACAAGCTTAAACTTCTTATCGAACTCCCAAAAAGTAGCCTCAACCAAATGTTCGGAATTTTCTTCATCAAATCCTAGGACGGCAATCCTGCCCGACGCTGTAATCAGCATATCAGCTATTTGGCCGCTTCCGAATTCTTGAGAAGAGGAATCAAAAAAACCTGCTCTGGCGTAACTAAGCCTGTATTTTCCTCCTAAATCACTCAATGAAATGATTTCGCTAGACGGAAACACATCTAATGCGTATGGCAGTTTGCCTTTTACATGGATTTTCTCAACAGATTGGACTGTGCCTTTGTCTGACAGGTTCAAATATCCTAGAATTGCTTGCCTGGTATCAGTATCCGGAAAGTATGAGCCACTATGATTTAAGCCCGCATATATGATTTTTCCGCTTGGGTCTGGCTTTAAAATTAAAGGATATCCATCAATTTTATGAGGACCGCTGAACTTGGCTCGAGACGTTTCATCATTAAACAGCATATAGCCTGTTGCGCCCAAGGCCAGAATTCCATGCGTGGTCATAATTGCTGATGACGACTGAAAATGATCGCTATTCTTAATATACTCGATTTGCGCAAACGCCGGATTACCGATGAGAAAAAATGCTAGCAATGTGCCATATATATTTTTCATACTAACTGTATCAGTTCTTAGGTTTAGTGTAATACTGCAAAATCTCTTTATGCGCTGCAGACACCACATTTATTGGAGCACCTAGGCTTTGCTCGGGGCCAGTTACTACCATTCTGTATTTTCCATTCAAAATTGATATCTTCGAGCTAGTACAACCCCCATTATAACATCGAAAATACAGCTGCAGACCGTTTTGCTCTGAGGCTATGAAGTAAAAAGTATAGTCTGTTCCTCTTTTTTTTAGCGGAGCTTTAGAGCTCCTTAAACCCTCAGCCGGTTCTTCTAATCGTGTAAGCTCGTCAGCTGCCTTGAGTGCTTCAAAGTCGTCCTTGATCTCAGAGAAATAACTACTTCCGATGTTGCAATCACTGCCAAATCTACCAGAAATAATTTGAAGCGTCAGATCTGAATGTTCTTTGGCTAGTTTAAATTCCAACTCGGGCAGAGACATAGCAGACGAATCCATCTCTGGGTCCAATCTACCCTCATTTATTATGTTGCAACGCTTCAGTTGGGCTTTTGGCAAAGAAAAGCTTCCTTCGGCATCTTCTTGGTTACAAGTCTGGTCAAAAGAAGCTATGATTTTGGTGTTCCCCTCAAAGCAGCCAACATTTCTTTGCTCGCATCCAAGCAACATCAAAGCGGTGATTAAAATCAGCCTCTTTTCCATACTAATTCTTATCCGTTTTGTCTGCTGTGTTAGGTTTAACCACTGTCTGCCAGAATAGCATGCTACATGCAGAGCCTAGAAACACCCCTCCAAAAGCAAAGGCGAAATATCCTCCGATAGGAGTGCGCTCCTGATAAACATATTGGAGCAAAAGAGCGTATAAGAGGCCGTATATAATTCCTAATAACATCCCTGCTCTATTATAACTGGATAGGTCAGTTATGCCCTTATCTTGAGCCCAAGTATGATAAGAAATGGCCCCGAAGCCATACATGCCCAAAATTGACAAAAATCCCGTAATGAAACTGTCTGCGAATGGATTGACTAAACTCAAGACCAGTGAGGTGATTACGAGCACTGAAACAATTCTAATAGCTTGCCCTTTGTTTCTTTCCATACTGCTAGTTATCGCATGAAAAAAGCCCGTTTGGAACGGGCTTTAATTTAAGAGGCTAATTTATAAGAAGCATATCTATTGAGACTAAGCCCCTCTTCTGCTGCTTTTAAAGCCAGTTGCTTATGCAGCTCAGGTGGTATCCTAACCTGAAACTTTCCTGAGTAAGCTTTTGCTGAGATTGGCTCTGGCAAAGATTCACCATTAGCAGCCATCTCTTGAACAACTTCATCGACAAGAGAAATAATCCCTTCAAAAGCGTCTTTCCTACCTTTAGCTAGTGAGGATAAAGATGGGAATTCAGCACATAGGCCGACAAACTCAGAGTCTTCCTCGCTCCAAATCACTCTATAAGCGTATTTAGTATGTTCCATGTGTGTGCCTCCTTTTCTTAATCAGCTAAGAGCTTATCAATGGCCTTCAAAACCTGTTTAACTTGATAAGCTTTCGCCTTATTGCCAGATTTTTGGATATTAATTCTGGGATCGCCTTTCCACGGTGTTTTATAAATGTGGTGGCTTCCAGAAATACGTGGTTCACCAAAATAATGGTCGCAAACCTTCTTAAGGTCCTTAAAACGCACATCTTTTTGATTATTGCGCAGACCTTTAGCTATATCTGTAATCTCTGACATAAACACAATATAGTATCAATAATGGTACTATTCAATGTTTAAATAAGCGTAAAAATTAGAGCAAGACTGTAAATTTGCAATATTCCCTCAAACCTATAGGGTGAAGACATATTCAATTAACATTTTAAGAGAGTATTTCTAATGAAAATAACCATGCTATTGGCTGCTACAGCCTTATTTGCTTTTGCACCCACAATGACAAGTGCATCAGTTTTGCCTTCAAACGCTCCTTCAATGGAAGAAACCGTTTATCATGGCGGAGGATGCAGAAAAGATAGCCCTCCAGGCAAATGCTGTCATGCTGGCTCTAAACCATATCATTGCCACTAAGATCGCTATCTAAATCATCATCAAGCCCTTCCTCATCCGGAGGGCTTGTTTCGTTGAAGCCATCAGACATCTTCGACCTGCTCTCCTGTGGCCGATCCGAGGCGCTAAACTCCCCTTTCATGCCTGATGGCTTTTCCGGGACCTCAGGAGCTTCGTAAGGCCCCGCACGATATCTTGGAGGCACATCGGCCCTTATATCTTTGGAACGCTCATAGCGGGCATTTTTATAAGCTTCTTGATCCAGTGTCGGCGGTTTTTCCCTGGGAGGCCTGGAGGTCGTAAATTTCGATTTCAGGGATGTGCCTTTTACATCCGTCATCCGACGCTGCCGCACATCTTCCAAATCCTTAAAGACCACCCTGCTCTTCGGCTCTTTTGTTTCCGGTGTAGATTTAACCTCCGGTTTGTATTTCTCCGGTATAGTCGATCTGGCAACTTCCACCTTCTCACGATGGGCCTGGCGGCGCTCCTGATACATCGTTTTACCGCGATGGATCTTCACCGGCTCGGTATGTGTCGGTTTCGCTTTAGGGGTTTCAGCGATCTTCGCTCTAATCGCTTTTTGCCAGGCGGGTTGCTGTGAGACTTCAAGCTTTACTTTAACTTCACGTGCCGGCTCTGGCACATGCGCCTTTTCAAACGCCCGCACCATGCTGGGAACAGGCTTAGGCATTACTTCATGTTGTACTTTAAGAATGTTTTCAATATGTCGGTTTTGGGTACGGGTCGTATCGTTATTAATAGGCTGCTGATTATTGATGACGGCGAGATTTGAGCGAATGTGCTCTTGTCTGGCCTCACTGATTTGCGGCTGATGTTGCGCCGGAATCTGTTCTCTGATCATCGCAGCCTTGAGCTGTGATTTAACCCGAAGCTCTGTAGACGTGACCACGCTCGAACGTGGCACAGATCGGGGAGCTTCCCTACTCTGCTCTGTTACAGGGGTAATAGAGGGTGTTGTGATGACATTCTTTTTAAACTGCGTGGTCGCTTGTTGAATCCGCACACGTTTAATCTCGGTCTCTAACTTGCCGATGAAACGATCAAAGGCCTGATACTGGCGCTCCAGCTTTTGTAAGGTCTCAATTTCGCGTGTGAGACGCTCGATCCGATCATGTAGGCCCTCACGATAGGCTTTGCCGTATCGTGCTCGTTGTCTTTGTTCCCTGCCCTGCTGTTTGAGCTCATCGGCTTTGAGTCCTTCGGACTGGTTAAAACACTGCAAAATCAGCCGGGCCGTAAATTCCAGGGCTTTGGTTAGCGCATTTTGTATCAGCGCAGGGAATGAAGTCCCCTGCTCGAGCTCTTTTAGCCGATCCAGACGAGTATCGATCTTTTCGATCAGCTGATGCACCTCGATGATCTGTTCCTTGATCGGTTTATCGGGCAGCTGCTCGCGTTTCGCGTTGAGCGCCTTAATCTGGTTCACAAAATCCTGACGCGTCCCACGGTCAATCTTCAGGTAGTTGATTACACGGTCGTTGTCCCGTTTTATTTTGCTCGTGAGTTTGAGTGAGGCTGGATCACCATCACCGGATTCAGTATCTTCATCTGACCTCTCTCCATCGGAGGAGGAGGATTGGGTAGTTTTGTCAGACTTTGCAGCATGACCTGACCCTGAGCCCCCTCCTCCGGTTTTACCGTCTTCTTTGCCTTCTTCATCATCGGTCTCGTCATCAGCTTTGGAGCGCGATTTCTCCTGCTTATTCGCCTCCCCGGCTACGGGGCCGATATGGGTTTGGGGTATGGCATCAATGCCCTGCTCCTCATAGGATCGCCGATCGATCTGAATATCCTCAAACCCCTCAGATTTAAGAGCGTCATTCGCCAGGGTCTCCCACACTTCGCGCATGGCTTCCGTCTGAGCTGGCCCGGATGTCTTGTCATCAAGAATACGGGTCTTTTGACCCATGCCGGCAGCGTTCAGTTCACGGGTTGTGAACATCAGATGCGCATGGACATTGCGGGCATCGTCTCCGTTAACCGGATCATGGATCGCGCAATCTACCGCCACGCGGTAGGTCTCGATTAACCAGGCCGCCATATCTTTGGTTAATTGAGCTTGTCCGTCTGCGGACAATTCATGCGGCAAGGCCAGAACAAGCTCGCGGGCCACACGGGAGTTTTTTCGGGTTTCAGATTTTTCGGCCGCATTCCACAAAACGGTACGTTGGCTGTGTTGGTCTTTAACGATAAAGAAGTCTTCGGCCGATGCGGGATAAAGCAGGAAGGTTTCACGAATACCGCACTTGTTGGCATAGCGGTGCGTATACCCCGTTCGCTCGTTTGTAATATTCGAGCCGGATCGATACGCAGCCTTTGCGATGGCGCAGGCATCCTCGCTTCGAGAAAAGACTTTCAGGGAACAATGATAGATCGCCATGATCCATGGTTCCTTTTACGCAGTAACTCAGTTAACCCAACACACACAGCCCTTCTCCTCCCCAGGAGAAATGCCGTTTTGAAGGCGCTGCAAAGTTAGAACCGAGCATCGATCAGGTTCAAGAATGCTGTTCGCATTCGCACTTTGCGTAAGTGCGCCCTTAGCCCTTTTAAAGAACTCTCCAATATTATGCAAATTTAGATATTTTAAACGAGAGACTACCTGCTCTACTATAATCCTTTACCTATAAGACCGTCTAAACTTCAATGCGGTCAACATATTCCTTGGCTTCTTTAAGTCCTATTCCGTGTACGAGTCGCGCAATCTTTATAGCCTCGATAGTATTTCCCGCTTCTAAAGCCTTATGGATATCAGCTTCACTAAAACCATGTTCTTCATCCGCTTCGGTAAAGCTTTGCATATTGACGCTTTTACCGGTTTCTTTATCGAGCTTCTTCATATCCTGCGTCATGTACCAACGGCGCATTTTTTGCACGAAACTCGCGGCGCTCGGACGCATCCCTGATAACAGCACGCGCAATACGTTGTCATGAATTTCGACGGGGCGGTCTTGCCACTTCCAGCCTGAATGCTTGCGTTGGGCCTCTTGCTGTAATGCTGCAGTGACGCGTTCGACATCCATGCGCCTGACTTGAATCTCGACGCCTTTTATAAATTCGTATCTCTGCCCGTCACGGGTTTTGGTCACACGCGTGTAACGCACTTCCCGCACCCACGACACTTTTTCAGCCGGAATAAAAATGACCGTGTCATCGCCCTTGTCAAAATGCTGGTTCAGATACGAGCGAAACTGAACATACAGCCCTTCCGCTGTGGCTTTCATCAACCATCCGTCCTGCTTCAGCGACTTCCTGTACATCGACCCCGCAATGCGCACAAACAGCAGCATAAACACCGCTATGAAACCGCTGAGATACGGCGTTATCCCGTCTTCCAGATTATCATAGAATTCCTGCGCAAACTCCGGAGTTTGCGGCGGCAAGGTAATGGAATCGTGAAAAAAATGTGCTGCAAAACACAGCACCGTGAACCAGAAGATCAGGCTAAAGATGATGTACCAAACCAGATGATAGCCGGTTGCCGGCCGAATGGTCACGACATTCTGAGCAGTCAGGTCCATGTCAGCGGCATTGATGATGTCCGTATCTCTGCTCATTTATGATCCGATAGCCCCCACCATCTGCAACATTTTCTCTCTGAACTCTATTTCATTGTTTTACAAAGAGTATTAATTATCTAGCATAAAGTGTGATGTCAGATACACCAAAGCTTTTACTCGATAGCTTTCAAGCCGTCATTGAAGCCGTTAACCCGAAACACTTCATCAAAAATCATGTGCCGTCCGAACCAAAGGGCCGCCTGATTGTGGTCGGCGCGGGCAAAGCATCCGCGCTTATGGCCGCCGCGTTCGAAGATTCCTACAATGGCAAGATCGAAGGCATAGTCGTCACGCGCTACGGCTATGCGGTCAACACGCGGCACATCAAGATTATGGAAGCCGCCCACCCTGTGCCCGATGAAGCGGGGCAAAAAGCGGCGCACGAGATGATCGCCCTTTTACAAACAGCCAATGAAGACGATCTGGTTATCTGCTTAATTTCGGGCGGCGGTTCCGCCCTCCTCTCCGCTCCTGTTGAAGGCGTCAGCTTCGAAGCGTTACAAGCCTTAAATCAACAGTTACTGAAATGCGGCGCGGGCATTCATGAAATCAACACCGTGCGCAAACATCTCAATATTGCCCTCGGTGGAGGTCTTGCTCAGGCGGCAAGTAAGGCCAGAATGATTACACTTTCAATATCGGATGTGGTCGGCGACGACCCCTCGACAATTGCTTCAGGCGCAACTGTTCCTGATGCCACCACGTTGGAAGATGCGCTCAACGTGCTTGAGAAATATGACATTCAGGCAAACGAAAACATTCTTAGCGCGCTTAAAAACCACAATAACGAAACACCCAAGCCTGACGACGGCATCTTTGACGGCAACGAATATCACATCGTTGCGAGCGCCAGAACCGCTTTGGATGACGCTACCGCCTTTTGGGAAGATCAGGGGTTTAACGTGCACATTCTGGATGCGGATGTAGAAAAAGACACAAACGAAGCCGCCCGCGATCACGTACAATTTCTACAAGACCAACAAGACCTGACCTCGCCGTGCGCGATCCTCTCAGGCGGGGAGACAACCGTGACCGTCTCCGGAAACGGCAAGGGCGGGCCGAACACACAATTCATGCTGCAAGCCGCGATACTTCTGAATGGACAGGATAAGATTTACGGATTGGCCTGCGATACGGACGGCATTGACGGCGTTGGCGACCATGCAGGAGCCTTCATAACACCGGATACGCTTCAGCTGGCAGAAGAAGCGGTCATAAGCCCGGAACAGTGTCTGGCCGAAAACAACTCTTACGCATTTTTTGAAAAAACAGGGCAGTTGGTGAAGACCGGTCCCACCTTTACCAACGTAAATGATTATAGAGTGTTTTTACTCTGGCCCTGAATGACGTAGAATTACCAAGACAATCCGGAAGCGTAAGACCAAGAATATACAATATGTCCTCTAATCTCGAGCAACGGCTCATAAATCACTTAAGTGAAATCTACCCCGAAGATGACCATCAGGAACTGGCGCACGAGATTATGGATGTGTTCTGGCCGCAATCGCGCGAGAAAATCCTGAAAAACCCCAAACTGCCTGATAGCTCGGTATGGTCGGAAAAGACGACCCTGATGATCACCTATGGTGACAGCATCGTGAAAAAGGGTGAAAAACCGCTGCAAACATTGCACAGCTTCCTGACAGCGCATTTTAAAAAATTCATGCGCTGTGTGCATATTCTGCCGTTTTTCCCCTATAGCTCCGATGACGGTTTTGCGGTCATGGACTACGAAAATGTGCGCGAAGATCTGGGTGACTGGACGGATATTCAAGCCATCGGACAGGATTTTCAGTTGATGTCCGATCTGGTCATCAATCATGCTTCTGCCCAAGGGGACTGGTTCAAAGGCTTTCTGGATGGACAGGAAGAATATCGCGAATTCTTTTTCGAAGCCTCGCCCGATGACGATTTATCGCATGTAATCCGCCCCCGCCCTTCCCCGCTTCTGGTCGAATTTGATTCAGCGGAAGGCATGAAGCATCTCTGGTGCACCTTCGGACCGGATCAGGTTGATTTGAACTTTGCCAACCCGCGTGTCCTCATCGAATTCATCAAAATCATGCGGCTGTATCTCGATAATCAGGTGCGCATTTTCCGCCTCGATGCCGTTGCCTTTTTATGGAAGGAAGTCGGCACGTCATCCATCCACCTGCCGCAAACACATGAAATCATCCGCTTGCTGCGGACATTGACCGACTTCTTTCACGACGAAGTATTGCTGATTACCGAAACCAATGTGCCGAACCATGAAAACCTGACCTATTTCGGCAACCAGAACGAAGCTCATCTTATCTATAATTTCAGCCTGCCGCCGTTGCTGATACAGGCGTTGATCACGGGTAACGAATACTATTTGAAAAAATGGCTGATGGAGATGCCACCAACGCAAAAGGGCTGCGCCTATCTGAATTTTGTCGCGGGGCACGACGGTATCGGCTTACGGCCAGCCACCGGCATTCTCATGGAAGAAGACCTGACCGAGATGATCGACACCATGCGAAGTTTCGGTGGTGAAGTCAGTATGCGCTCTGTCGCAGGTGGCGAAGAACGCCCGTACGAGCTGAACATTGCCCTTTATGATGCTTTGAAAGGCACGATAGAAGGCGAAGACGAATATCAACGTGAACGTTTTCTGGCATCCCAAGCCATCATGATGGCCCTCGAAGGCGTGCCCGCATTCTATATCCACTCTCTGCTCGCGACCAAAAACGATTACGAGAAGTTTAAAAAGAGCGGGCATAAGCGATGCATCAATCGACACCGTTGGGACTTTGACCAGCTGGAACAACTGCTGAACGATCCGAAATCGGATCAGAGTTATATTCTGGGCGAACTTTCACGCATGATCGAAATCCGCACCAAGCAAAAAAGCTTTCACCCGAATGCCACTCAATTCACATTGCACCTGCCGGAAGGGTTTTTCGGATTCTGGCGCCAAAGTCTGGACCGGAAACAAGACACGTTCTGCATCACCAACCTGACCAAGCATGACCTCAGCCTGCCTCTGCATTCATTGAATATGCATATCGGCGTCAAATGGGGCGACCTGTTAACCGGACAAATGTATGACACCAGGGATCAGGAAGTGGTGTTCAACCCCTACCAGACGATGTGGATTTCAAGCCACGCAAGCTCTCTGTTTTAGTGATAATCAGGCGTTATCCGCCTCGACCGCATCACGGATTTTATCCATGATTTCAGGAATGGCATAGCGCACACGGTTCCATCGCGGCACAAACGGCGTTTCCGTTGGGTTGTCCGTAAACTGGACACCGGCCTCCACAATATTGGCGGCAAACAGTTCGACCGTCTTTTCCTCTTTATGAACGTTGTAGTTCAGCCCGTTGATGACAGCATCATGTTTGTACATTTCAACAAGATCAAGCGCCGTGCGCAGATACGTAGCCTTTACAGCCCGCACCTGCTCTTCACCGATAACCTTGCCGCTGATCGCCAGCTTGCGGAAAATAGAGAGCACGATATCGATACTCATCTTCGACAAGCCCTTGGTTTTATCGTCTTCGGAAACGTCCTGATGCTTGTGGTCGTAATGATCGGCAATATCAACCTGACAAATCTTCTTGGTCGAATAGCTTCTGCGCAGTTCGGACAAAATGCCGACCTCCAGCCCCCAATCGGTCGGAATGCGTAAATCCGCAACCACATCGATATCCATGGCAAATTCACCCGCCAACGGATAACGGAAGGCGTTGAGATAGTTCAAATACGGGTCATATCCGTACACTTCGCGCAATGCGTGGATAATGGGCGTAATCAAAAGGCGCGTTACCCGCCCGTTCATGCTGCCTTCGGCTATACGTGCGTAATAGCCTTTAGAGAACACATAGCTGAAATTGGGATTGCACACCGGATAATACAACCGCGCCAGCATACCACGGTCATATGTCGTAATGTCACAATCATGTAGGCCGATAACCTCGATGTTATCGCATGCCGCCAGAATGTAACCGAAGCAATACCAGACATTGCACCCCTTCCCCGGCTCTTCGGGCGCAAGTCCGTGCTCGGACAAAAGGTTGCGGATTTCCTGCATACGCGGGCCGTCATTCCAGATCACGACATGATCTTGCGGCAATACGGAGAAGAACTCCTTGGCGTATTTGTATTGTTCCTCATCGGCCCGATCGAGCCCGATAACGATTTTATCGAGATACGGTACATCTTTAAGTTGGTCGACGATATTCTTGAGGGCCGGCCCTTCCAGTTCGGAAAATAAAGACGGCAGCACGAGCGAAATCGGTCGACTTTTGCCGTATTTGACCAGCAACTTTTCGAGTTCCTCGGTCGGTCGGTCCGTTAAATTGTGGAGCGTGGAAACTACGCCATTCTGATGAAAATCAGCCATTTTCTCTCAGTTTTGTTAATTAACTCTTTGATTTAATGACATTACCTTAAACAGAAAGTTCCAGTTCGTCCAGAATTGTGTGCAAAGCAGCATTCCACCCCTCCGGTCCGGCATGCGATGCCGTCATGATTTTACCGTGTGGGTCCTTAACGTTAAATGACGTTCCGGCAGGGTTGGGGATGATTACACCATAATCAACAAAGCCCAGCATTTCTGCATCATTCGGTCCATCTCCCAATGCAATTGTAACGGGTTGGGAACCTGAAAAGCCCGCATCCAGCACATGCTTCAAGGCGGTTTGCTTGTTGCCTTTGCCCATCAGGTGATAAAAACGCCCGCCTTGGGTTATATAAAGCTGTTGCTGTGCCGCCAGAACCCGCAATCCTTCGATGCCCTGCTCGTCTCCTGACCATAAAAACGGTTCGGTGGCTTTGCGCGCTTTCGCGGCTTGCGCCTGCGTTCTATCCAGGCCTGTATGGCGGATAACGTCATCGACGCTCATATCACCAAAGCCGGTGATATTATTCCGTATGTTCTGTGGAAGGTCATTGATGAACCCCGTTATCGTGTCATATGACCGCCCCTGAATCTGTACTGCGCCTTCATGCTCAATCACCATGCCGTTTTCCGCTATGCGGTAAGGTTGAGGAAAAGGTAATTGCAGCAGTGAAATTTCTTCGAGCGTTTTGCTCGTAACGGGAATAACCGGAATTTCCGCCCTCTCCAGCCGTTCCAGTGCAGGCTTTGCGGCTGTGTATTCATAGGATTGATGATCCAGTAAGGACCCGTCAAGATCGGTAAAAACGACTACGCTGTTCTTCATATCAATGGTTTAAGATTACTATCGGGCAATGGGTGTTTTGTTTTCATTATGATAGTTATTGCATGAAACACATGGTTTTTGCAGACGCAAATTCGGAAAGAGTCAAAAGGGACGCATTTATGAACAGCCATATATATATGCTATGCGCACTGATGCTTGGTGCATGTGCGTCTCAAAATGAACCGCCTAAAGATAGTTTTGAATGGAAACAGGGTTGTTTCGAGCTGCCGCTCGGGGAAAAGAATGCCGATGGCGATTACCCTATGGCCTGCACCATCACGGATAAATCCTCCGGTCAAAAAGCCGGCAACCAATAATGCAGCCTTACGTCAGGACTTAATAGTCCAGTTCGTAATCCTGCTGGCGCCACTGTTGTTGTCGATGATTGTCACGGTATTTCGGATGTTTAGGCAGGCCTTTATGCGTAGTGCGCGGCCCGTCCTCTGCAAAGCGACAGCCGTCGCCCTCGTAAATTTCTCCGACAAGTTCGTGTAATTTGGCTTTACCGAAAGCCGTACCTTTCGAGTGTTTTTTCTCGCCCATAACCCTGTTCTCTTTTATTCGTGGAAACTAATATTTACATATTACTGGGCACAGGTCAAGAAAAGCACCCCTTCCCTGCTCGCAAAGCCTTGGTCACCGCGATTTAAGTCTTTGTATAAATTAAATAAATTTTAAGGTTTTACCTGAATAATGAGCGTGGGTGTGTACTAATGGCAACTAATATTGATTATTCAAATGTAAGTCCTGACGAAGCCATTCTGCGATTAAATGAAATTATTTTTTCAGGAGATCCGGAAGGCGGCATTTCCAATGCAAAACTCGAAGAAATACAGAACCTGCTGAACATAGCGGGCTTTGACAGTGGCACACCTGACGGTTTCGAAGGACCAAACACAGCCAATGGTCTCGCCCGCTTCGTCAACCAGCAAGGACAGCCTTCCTATAACGATGCCAACCCTGAAGGCCGTTTAAACTCTACAATTGACCGCATCATAGAAACGTATGGATCGCCTGAAAACGTGCGTGATTACCAGCAGATGTTCGGGCCAATTCGCACCACCGATGAAGTTTTACAGGAAACCAACAGCGCCGATCTGCAAACGATCGAACAGATGCTGAATGCACCGATCAACGAAACAAATACAATTGCCTTACAAACGGCTTTGGAAGCTGTAGGCCTTGCGCCCGGAACCATTGATGGTGACTGGGGAGAAAAAACGGCCGGAGCCACCCTGAATCATCTCAGGGACAATTACGACCTCTTGTTAACCATGGATAGCGACAATCTTGAATTCATTCTGGGTCATGCCAAAACTGAAGATCTGGCGCATTTTCAGGACAGTTTACGCAGAGATCCTGCATTCTACGATTTACTGAAATCCAAGCTCGACGGCGTTGAAGGCGATCTTGCCGATGCATCACGCGAACAGCTCACCGAAATTCAGCAGCTTATGACCGCCGCAGGCTATTATGACCGCGGGATTGACGGTATTCACGGTGCAGGCACACAAGCCGGAGCTGACGAATTTAACGCAACTGAACGTCCGCCTGAAACCACCCCGCTCACCATTAACATCACGCCTGAAGAGCCCGAACAAATCCAAGCCGATGTTGTCGAAGAAACGGTTGTTGCTGAAACAGTGCCAGAACCGGACAGTGTCGCCGATGACACGGGTCCGGAGGTTCAGCCGGATGAAACACTTGCGGTTCAAACGGTATCGCACGAAGTGATGCAAGATATTTATGATCGCCTCGCGGCGCTTGACCCGAAGCTCGTAGACATCGCAAGCGTGAACACGAAATTCACTTACAGCAACATAGAACGTTGTATAGAGACCGAAGCAGCCTATGAAGCCGGTATGGCCAATGACGAAACGACAATGATCGAGCTTTCGGAGTTGGAGAATGCCAGAACGACCGCACGTATGACCTATGAATTTGCGTTCCAAGAAGGTGTTTTCACAGAGGAAGATGCGCAGGCGATGCTGTTAGAAATTGACAGAATGGAGCAAGGTCTACACCCCTCGACCGGGCGCCCGATACAGGAAGTCGAACATAACGGGCAGACATATCTGATCAGCTCGGCCGCAGAAGAAGGATACACTTTTGACTTCAATGCTTTATCTCAAGTCATCCCCGAAGCCGGCAGCGATCCCGAACTTCAGGTCGCTTCCGCTGAACCGATTGTGACCAGCAATTATACGGTTTAGAAGCCGTTCTTTTGTAATCTCCCGCATTAACAATTATAAAATTGAGTATCAAAATGAGAAAAAAGCAGTATAATCGCCGCTTATACTAATATAGCTGCGCTTTACCGCATCTTTTCAAATAGTGGAATTATGACTGTAAAACCCATATTGATTGTAGAAGATGAACCTGCATCCGATGCGCCGTTCATGAGCGATAAGATCATTCCGATACGTGAACTTGAATTGATGGCGATCGAACATGCATTGCGTGTGTGTAAGGGCAATGTTCAAGAAGCGGCGCTCCGGTTGAAAATCAGTCCTGCAACGCTTTACCGCAAAAAACCTGCTGAAAAATAGCACCCTCCTCCTTTAATCGAGGAAACCTTAACGGTTCTTTTATTGTTTTTCATAATAATAAGGGCATGGTTTACGACGAGGGTATGAGCTATATCGACGATTTTAACAAGGGCGCTGAACCTTCCAGTGTTCAATACGGTCCTCAGGTTGCTTTGAATATGGATCCTGCTGATGCTGCCAGAACCTTTATCAATACTATGGATCTTTTGCAGTTATTGCTGACGGAGAATGATCAACCTATTCAAGACAACACAGCTGACCTCACACTCGTTGGTTAATATAAAGCCAAGTCCCCTCCTCTCTCATTCCTGAAAGCTTTTTTAGAAGCACAATGTGTGTTTTAAGGACGGTTATCTGGATCAGTGATCAATCAATAATCGTAATCGCTCCAGTTTTTGATCTAATTCACGATCTTTCTTAGAGTTATATATATTTGTTTTATTAATCTCGGCCCTATGAGTCCGACCCTGTTTTCTGCGAATTTCGGGATTTTTTGCTGTTGATTTGGGTTTCACGGACCGGATTAGGTCGAATGTCAGCCAGACTTTAATCCCTGTGATCATGCCCATGCGGTTTTTGGTGCGGTAATACCGCAAGTACCCTTCTCTCGCAGCATCTTGTAGATATCTGTAAACCTGTCGAACGGAGCGCCCGATATGTTTGGCGATTGTGCTTTCCGTCAATTCAAGCGGAGCCCCCTGCCCTGCCCAACCGGCCAGCATCGCCAGCATGCATCGTGTTCCGGGCATTAATCTGGCATCTTTCATGAAGCTTTGTTTGAGCGGCAGGATAAAAGTACCGTTATCCTCCGGGCGTTGTCTGAAATATCTTTGAGGCAAAGCGGTCCCCTGCCCCATCTCCATTTGTAAGGCCGGCGGCAATTGCCCCGTTATCCGTGTAAGTGTTGATGATAAATATGTGGTTGTCATAGGCGCGGTCCTTCAACCTGACCCATGCCGATTTTCCTGTGCACAAAGACGCAAAAAACTGTTGCAAGCCTTAGGCAAGACTTGCATCCGATTCGCCGGCGCAGTACTATAAGAGTGTGAAATCTGCAGTACTGCTGCTTTATTTTAAGACCGCCGCGCCAACGGCGGTTTTTTCTTTGAACAATGAAATGGCGGGGGTGGTTTTGTCCTTTCGTTTGAAACGGGTGTTTCTTCTGTAGAAAAGAAGAAAGCGGGGTTAAATACGGACACCATATCCGAATCTATATGCTGTTAACGTTAACAAAAGTTAGGCAATTTTTCAATATGACGTAAGTGAACGTTAAGGGGTTGCCGCAACAAGCAGCGTTTCCAATAAATACGGAGGTAGAGCATAAATTTTAACGTTAAGCATTTACACTCTCTAACGTTAGAAATGGCCACTTAACGCTGATAAGTACGTCAGTTAACGTTAAAAATAGTCACCTAACGTAAAGGGGCGTTAAGGCAGTTGGCGCACTTAACCCCGTTAAAAAATAATCAGCTAGGCGCAACCTCTATATTTAACGTTAAAATTTTTGTAAGCTAACTCTATCAGACGTTAAAAGCGTTAAATCAGAATAAGAGGTTTCAATTTCATGACACAACTTTCTCCGGCCGAGGCCGTGCGCCAGTTCGACGTGAGCAAGCCCACATTGTACAGCGATATGAACGACGGCAAGCTCTCATACACTTTGGATGACCGTAAGCGTCGTAGACTGGACGTTGCCGAGTTACAACGTTTGTATGACCTGCGTAAAAAAGAAGAAGAGCAGGACACACAAGATAACGTTCAAAGCGGTAACACAAATATGGGTTCTGACGTTAAGCAGGACGATGTGCGTATGCAGTATCTGGAACGCGAAATCGAATTCATGAAAAAAGAATTGGAAAACCGCCGCGAGGAGGTCGCGCGGTGGCAGGAAGCGTTTGAAAAAGCGCAAGAGACCGCACAGAAAGTGACCTTACTTCTTGAAGACAAGAGCGGGGCAGGGGAGAGCTCTAACCAGAAATGGGAAGAAGCTTTTAAGGGGCTGGAGACCCGGATTGCCAACAAAGAAGAGCAGAGCGAAAAGGAAATGAGTTTGTTGAAGCGCAAAGCATCCGAACGCATTGCCCGCCTCAATAAAGAACTGGAAGCGGAAAAATCCAAAACTTTCTGGCAAAAGCTTTTCGGTTAACGTCAGGCACTTGATATTTTCCGCAGAGAAGGGCGTTTGGTTTCAAAACGCCCTTTGTTTTTGCCTCATGAGCATGCATATTTTCTACTTCATGATGAAAGGGCAGCAAACATGACGCAAATCGGAACACCATTTACCAACACAGCCACGAAAGTCCTGCTGTGCGGTTCCGGCGAACTGGGCAAGGAAGTGGCAATTGAATTACAGCGTTTAGGCATTGAAGTTATTGCACTGGACGCATATCCGAACGCGCCGGCGATGCAGGTAGCAGATCGCGCCCATGTTGTTTCTATGCTCGATAAAGATGCCTTGCGGGCCACGATCGAACAGGAAAAACCCGATTTCATCGTACCTGAAGTCGAGGCCATAGCGACAGACGTACTGGTCGAGATGGAAGAGGAGGGATATACGGTCGTGCCGACAGCCCGCGCAGCCCAGCTCACAATGAACAGGGAAGGGATCCGCAGACTGGCTGCAGAGGAGCTTTCTCTGCCGACCTCACCGTTTTATTTCTGTGACACCTATGAAGAGTTTACGGAAGCTGTGCGCTTGGTCGGTTACCCTTGTGTCGTAAAACCGATCATGAGTTCTTCGGGCAAAGGGCAAAGTGTCATCAAGTCCGAAACAGATTTGGGTCCGTCATGGACTTATGCGCAAGAAGGCGGAAGGGCAGGGGCCGGACGGGTCATTGTCGAAGGATTTGTTGATTTTGATTACGAAATTACGCTTTTGACTGTTCGGCATGCCGGAGGAACGAGTTTCTGCTTACCGATCGGGCACAGACAGGAGGATGGGGATTATCAGGAATCCTGGCAACCCCAAGCCATGTCCGAAACGGCGTATGAAAAGTCTCAGGAGGTCGCCGAAAAAATCACAACGGCCCTTGGCGGCTATGGCTTATTCGGTGTCGAGTTATTTATAAAAGGAGATGATGTATATTTTAGCGAGGTTTCTCCACGCCCGCACGATACGGGTATGGTGACGATGATTTCCCAAAACCTGTCCGAGTTCGCATTGCACGCACGTGCATTTCTCGGTTTGCCGATTCCGGAGATTGAACAATACGGGCCGTCTGCATCTGCGGTAATCCTCGTGGAAGGGGATTCCAAAGCGGTGCGATTCGAAAACATAGAGGGGGCTCTCGCAGAGCCGGCAACGGATTTGCGGTTGTTCGGCAAGCCCGAAGTATCAGGAAAGCGCCGTATGGGTGTCGCGCTAGCGCGGGGTGAAAATGTCGAGAATGCCAAGGAAAAGGCCATTAAAACCGCCGCTAAAGTTAAGGTTTCACTTTAAGTTTAAGCATCTCCAGTAACGCACTGAAAAAACAAAATTTTTGGCAGCAAAAGATAGAAAGTTGAAACTCGCTGACGTGTGAGGCTTGGGCACAAAGCAGGGTGTGATCAACTAAAAATAATTGAAAAACATGGTGGTTATCTGCGTTTGACGAGAATACACTTTTGATTATGAATACACAAAAAACACCATTGACCGTTGCTTCAACACTGGCCGTGATCGTCGCATTGTTTATCGGCTTTTTGATTGTCCCGGGTTTATCGGCGGCGGCTTCAGATTTTAATCTCAATACATTTCATGCTGACCTTCCCAAAACGGAAATTACTCGTTCCGATAACGAGGCCTTGTTTACATGGATGGAAGAGGCGGCAGGGGAGATCATGAATGTCCGTGGCCGGAAGTATAATAATTTTCTCGGCGACAACCGCGAATATTTTACTGACAGAGGCTGGCGCAGTTACTTCAAAGCTCTCGAGGTCTCCAGAGTTCTGGACGGCATCAAGAAGGGCAGCCTGAAGATGTCGGCGACATTGGACGACACTGCGCAAACCCGCATTATTTCAGCGCAACAGGACCAGCAAGCCTATTATTGGGCCAAGACACCAATCACGTTGATTTACGAGACGTCCAAGGATACGAAGAACATGGAATCTGATCTTGTTGTGCTGATTACCGATACCAATGGTGAATTCGGCATTGATCAATTGATCATCTATCCGCGCGGAGAGGCAAGCACGCCTATTTCCCAATAAGTAAAGCCGTGGCATAGTGTCCATCTATGGATCATCATCATGCCCTTACACATCTGGCGACTATCCTTGCCGCAGCCTTTCTCGGCGGCGCACTTTTCCGCAAAATGAAGCAACCCGTTCTCGTCGGCTACATTATCGTAGGTCTGGTTTTAGGGCCGTCATTGCTCGGCGTCGTTCAGGGGCAGGAAGAAGTTTCTTTGCTTGCCGAGCTCGGGATCTTGTTGCTGCTGTTCATTGTTGGGATGGAAATTGACCTAAAATCGTTTCGGGCGGTTTCCAAAATTTCCATTGTGACGTGTAGCGCGCAAATTCTTATCGGGCTGGCGGCCATGGGCATGCTGGGCGTTTTGCTCGGCTGGCCGATCAACCGGTCCATTCTTCTCGGGTTTGCCGTGGCTTTAAGTAGCACTGCTGTCGCCTTGAAAATACTGGAAGAAATGGGTCTGCGCAGTACAAAGATCGGGCAGTCCAGTGTCGGAATTCTGGTCGCGCAGGACCTTGCCTTTATCCCGATGGTGCTGATCATCGGTGCCCTGAATACGGGAGAGGGATTCAATTACTGGGGTCTGGGCCGTTTGGGTCTGGCCATAATTTTTATGGCCGGACTGATGGTGTTGCTGACGAAAAAGCCGAAAATATTCGAAACCATCTGGAACAAATTCGAAACCGTTAAGGCCGATGCCATGAAAGGGCAGGTGGCCATCACCGGCCTTGCGTTTTGCTTTAGTGCGGCGGCCGTGTCCGGTGTGTTCGGGCTTTCACCTGCGTATGGTGCGTTCGTGGCGGGTATTATTCTCGGCCACACCATGAACCGCAAAGCTTTAGAGCAACAAACAAAGCCCATATTCGATGTGACGATTATGGTGTTTTTCCTCTCTATAGGCTTGCTGATCGATCTCAAATTTTTGTGGGACAATATAGGCAGTGCGCTCGCGCTGCTCTTCATTACGATGCTGCTGAAAACCGTCGTGAATTTCTTTGTTCTGCGGTGGCAGGGTATGGATAAGGAAGAAGCATATGTCACGGGCGCGGCTCTGGCACAGGTCGGTGAGTTTTCCTTTATCCTCGCCGCGATCGGCCTGAGCGCGGGAACCATCCAGCAAGACGGCTACAGATATGTTGTCGCGATTATCTCTTTAAGCCTGCTGGCGACCCCGTTATGGTTGCATCTGGTTGAAAAGCGCGGATTGTTGACCCATTTGAATATCGCCAAACAAATTAAGAAACGGCGCAAACGTAAAAAGAAAACGAAAGAACTAAAGGAAGCATCATGAAAACCAAAGCTGCTATCGCTTTTGATAAAGGACAGCCATTACAAATTGAAACCGTGGATCTGGAGGGGCCGAAAGCAGGGGAAGTGCTGGTCGAAATTATGGCGACAGGTGTTTGCCATACAGATGCCTTCACGCTGTCCGGTGCTGACCCTGAAGGGGCGTTTCCGGCGATTTTAGGGCATGAAGGTGCCGGTATTGTTCGTGAAGTAGGGCAGGGCGTTACGTCCGTCAAAGAAGGCGACCATGTTATCCCGCTATATACACCCGAATGCCGCGAATGTGATTATTGCCTGCATCCGAAAACCAATCTGTGCCAGAGCATCCGTTCAACCCAAGGAAAAGGCTTGATGCCGGACGGCAGTTCCCGTTTTTCTTTCGAAGGTAAGGAATTGCTTCATTATATGGGCTGTTCGACATTTTCGAACTTTACCGTCATGCCGGAAATTGCACTGGCCAAAGTCCGTGAAGACGCGCCGTTCGACAAGATTTGCTATATCGGCTGTGGCGTAACGACAGGCATCGGTGCCGTTGTGTTTGACGCCAAAGTCGAGCCCGGCTCTACGGTGGCTATCTTCGGTCTGGGTGGTATCGGCCTGAATGTTATTCAGGGTGCTAAGATGGTCGGCGCCAGCCGCATCATCGGTATCGATATCAACGAGAGCAAAAAGCCGTTGGCCGAGAAATTCGGTATGACCGATTTCATAAACCCGACCAAGGTTGATAATATCGTCGAAGCTATTGTCGATTTGACCAATGGCGGTGTTGATTATTCTTTCGAATGTATCGGCAAGGTCGATGTTATGCGTCAGGCGCTCGAGTGCTGTCACAAAGGATGGGGAGAGAGTGTGATTATAGGTGTGGCAGGAGCAGGGGAGGAAATCTCCACCCGTCCGTTCCAGCTGGTAACCGGTCGCGTGTGGCGTGGTTCCGCATTCGGCGGGGCGAGAGGGCGCACAGACGTTCCCAAAATCGTTGATTGGTATATGGACGGCCACATCAATATCGATGACCTGATTACACACACCATGCCGCTAGAAGACATCAATAAGGCGTTTGACCTTATGCATGATGGCGAAAGCATCCGCAGCGTCATTCAATATTAAGAGGATTTATGAAACTCGAAAAACAGCATGCCTGTCAGGGCGGAACGATCGGCTATTACAGCCATGAAAGCCAACAAACGGGCACGCCCATGCGTTTCTCCCTGTTCTTGCCACCGCAGGCGAAGCAAGGCGATGTACCGTATGTTGTGTTCCTCTCAGGCCTGACATGTACAGAAGACAATTTTACGACCAAAGCCTGTGCGTACAAAAAGGCAGCAGAGCTCGGCTTAGCGGTTCTGGCAACCGATACTTCCCCGCGCGGAGACGACGTTGCCGACAGTGAAGACTATGATCTGGGGCAGGGGGCAGGTTTTTACATCAACGCAACCGAGCAGCCGTGGGCAAAGCATTTCAAAATGGAAAGCTATCTCATTGAAGAGCTGATACCCGCAGTCGAAAAAGAATTCCCGCTGAATGCCGCGCAAAAATCTATTACCGGTCATTCAATGGGCGGGCATGGTGCGCTGACTCTCTATTTCAAATATCCGAAAATGTTCAAAAGCTGCTCTGCATTCTCTCCGATTGTGGCCCCGACACAGGTGCCATGGGGACATAAAGCCTTCACGGCGTATCTGGGGAATAATCAGACGGAATGGACGAAGCACGATGCCTGTGCGTTGGTCAACAAAGCCGGGGATGCGGCCGATAACGCAGAGATTTTGATTGATCAGGGGCTGGACGACCAGTTCCTGGAAGAGCAGCTCAAACCTGAGTTATTCGAAGAGGCCTGCAAAGCCGCAGGGCAGGCGCTGACTGTACGAAAACATGAAGGATACGATCACAGCTATTTCTTCATCCAAAGTTTCATAGATGACCACTTACAGTGGCATTCGGATGCCCTGAATTAGGATGCAAATAAAGGCTGCCATGCAGAATTTTTATATATGCCGCTAACAGAAATTAAACCCGATGAATTTTATATGTGGCGTACCCTGTTTGCCATGGTTCATGCCGATCACAGAGTGCGCAAGCAAGAGATCCGTTTTATGGCGGAAGCGATGGAGGATCTGCCTTTCAACGATCAGCAGCTCGCAATTTTAAAGGATGATATTGTTCAACCCAAAGATATTGAGGATATGTTTAAACATGTTGAGAGCACGCAGTTAGAAGCAAGGTTTTTTAAATTTGCGCATCAACTTGTCTGGGTTGACGGAGAGTATCACGAAGAAGAACAAAAAATTATGCTCGAGCTGTTAAAGGCCCACATGCATAAAATTGATTTTGATAAACTCATCGGTGAGATTGATCTTGAGTTTGAAAGAACGCAAGTATCGAGAAGTGCGCACACGCCCTGTGATGTAAAAAACTGGGTAAAGCGCTTCAAAACCGAGTTTTTTGAAATCCGTGACTAAACGATAATTTATTTTTCGAACAAACTAGAAATTTTCAGAGCCTTGTAAGGTTCGTGAAAGATTCAAATGCGATCCTAGAATCATGGTGTTGATCACTGAGAGAAAGGATCGAAAATGTCTAAATCTATCCGTCATCAAAACATCAGTATCAGTCATCCGTTAATTGCGGATGCGTTTATTAAAACCCGATCCGGTGGAAGTCTGGCCGATGCGGTTTTGGTTATTGAAACCATTATTTCAAATCAGGAAAACGATGAATTCGATGAAGAAGTCTTTGATTTACTTACAGATTTGGAAAGCTTTAAGAGCCATGCCTACGAACAGTTCGGTTTTATTAAACGCATTGATATTCGCACACACTAATTATCTTTCCTCAAATAGAGTGGTGTTTCCCCCTGTAACCCCCCAACTTGGACTTGCCGGCCTTTATGGCCGGCAACCCTTTTTGCTAAAGAGGTAAAACATGACCATTTTTACGATTAAGGACTTCCTGAAACTGCTTTCTATCTCTCTTTTGTTGGGTCTATCGATCGGTGCTTTGGGGAATGCTTTTCAAGAAACCGTCAATGCAGGTGGAATTGATAATGCGGTTGAACCGTTTGTAATTTCTCAGGCGCAATAACGCCGCGGTCACGTTTGTAAAAAACTATTCTCACGCCCCTATATCCCGCGGTGCAACACAGTTGCCTGTAAGTCAGTTGTAAGAATCATATGCGATGATTTTCACGATAGAAAAGCTCAATAAAGGAGAAGACACTATGAGTATCTTGTCGCAGAGAATTGGCAACCTTGCCGAAAAAGTAAAAACCCCGAGACTGCAGGGCAGTGTCAGCGTTTTGAATGCGGTCAAATTACTGGATGCGCATAAATCCGATATTCTGGGTGTTGAATGCGAAGAGGAGTTTGCCGGCATCTTCACACGCGGCGGCTATAATCGCATGGTTGCCAGACAGAATCTGGAACCCGAAGAGACGACGCTTTATGAGGTGATGACCTTGAACCCGCCCTATGTCTGTCATGACCTGTCTATTAAAGAGACTTACAATGCCATGCTGGCTTATCAGTGGGAGCACATGCCTGTGCTGCGCGATGCCAGACTTTTAGGGATTGTATCTTTGCACGACTTAAGCCAAAACGTATTACAGTCATTTGAAACTGCCGAGCAGGAAAATGAGATGATGTTAAAATACATCCGCCATGGAGAGGCTTACTCCGTTTCTAACCATTAAAAACACGCAAAGATGAATGTCGTAATTGTTGAAGACCAGAAGGACTTAAGCGCCCTTATATGCCAGCAACTTGAAAAAGCAGGAATACATGTAAGCCCTGCTTATACCGGGGAAGAGGCTTTTGAGGTCATAGACCCCGAACTTCATGATGTGATCATTCTGGACAGGGGTCTGCCGGACATGGACGGGCTGGATGTTTTGAAAAGCCTGCGGCAGGACGGTTTTAAAATGCCTGTGCTGATCCTGACGGCTATGGACGAACTCGGCGATAAAATCAGCGGTCTGAACAGCGGCGCAGATGATTATCTGGTCAAGCCGTTTGAAATGGAGGAGCTGATCGCGCGCCTGCACGCGCTGTACCGTCGCCCTTCGGAAACCATCAATGTAAAACTTGAATACGGCAACCTCGTGTTCTCTCCGACGAATAACGAGTTACGCATTAATGGCGAGGCCGTGCAGTTGACGGTCAAAGAGAAAGACGCTCTGGAAAGGCTTTTACGCTTGCCCGAACGGGTTGTCGGAAAAGATACGCTCCAATCCATGCTGTACGGTTACGGGGAGGAGGGGTCCCAAAACTCGGTTGAGGTCGTTATTCACCGCTTGCGTAAAAAACTCAAAGATGCGCAATGTAACCTTGAGATCAAGACACTGCGCGGTATCGGGTATTTAATCAGAGAAAAAGACTGATACATGAGTTTATTCACACGATCATTGCGTGTTCGCATATTGTTTAATGTGTTTTTGTCATCATCACTGATGATGCTACTGCTGGCTGGCGTGATCTTCGTCCAGACAACCAAACTTACAGAATCTCTGGTGCAGGAAGAGTTGCTCGAACAGGCACGCAAGATTGCATCTTTCATTGAATATGACTGGATTGGGCGGCTGCAAGTCGATTTGCCGCGCCGTTACAAGGAGTATTACACGGGGACATCGGCATATCACCAATATGCTGTGCTGACAGCAAGCGGTGACGTGCTATTTAGCTCTGACAACTTCATGCATGACCAGATCAAAGGCACTTTGAGCAAGGGCGGTAAGCATTATTTCAATTTCAAAACCGAAGATGGCCGTTATTACGCAGGCCTCAAATATGACTATTTGTTCGAGGAGAAGATCTATCCCGTTTACGTTATCGAATATGAAGAAGAATTCTCCGATTTCATCAGAGAGCTGGAGCATAATTTTTTACGAAACCTGTTAATCTATGGCGGTCCGCTACTGCTTATTCAGGCAATATGCCTTGCATGGATTTTCAGGAATGCGCTTAAACCCGTTCTGGAAGCCGCCAGAGAGGCGCGCAAAATCAAATTCGATAACCTGTCCTTCCGCCTCAACGAGCAACATATTCACTCTGAGCTTTTGCCGCTTATTCATGGCATGAATATCAGTCTGGCACGTCTGGAGAAGGGGGTGGAAAACCAGAAATACTTCATCGCCAACGCCGCCCATGAATTGCGGACACCGATCTCTATTCTGAAAGCGCGGATTGCCTCGCTGAAGGATGAAAAAGAGATTTTCATGCTGAACGAAGACCTTAGAAACATAAACCGCCTCATTAGCCAGATGCTGGATGTTTCGAGAATGGAGCTGGCGGAAGCCGGACCGACCTCTGAAGTAAACCTTAACGAAATCGCGCAAAAAGCGTGTCAGGATATCGGCCCGCTTTTCCTCGAAGCCCGAAAAGACCTGTCCTTTGAACAGCAGGCCAAAAACCTGACTGTTTACGGCAACGAAGACACGCTGTCGCGAGCGTTGCTAAATCTGCTGGAAAACGCCCTTAAACACACGCCACCGGAAACACCGGTCAAAGTGATCGTGAAGGATAAAGCCATCATCGTAAGAGATTACGGCAAGCCCATACCCGATGAGCACAAAGTCAAAATCTTCGAAAAGTTTGAAAAAACCCCTGACAGCCTGAATGTCAGCGGATCGGGGTTAGGGTTGTCGATTGTGAAAAAAGCCGCCGCCCTTCACAACGCCTCCATTCGCGTCGAAAGCCGCGCCAACGGTAATGACTTCGTTTTGGATTTTGGCTAAACGGCCAGAATTAAGGACAACTTGAACTCTCCCCCGTCCTGGGAAGGATAATTTGGGGTGTAGGGAACAGGGCTATTTAGACCTTTTTTCAATGAAATTAATAGTTTAGTAAACTTTCACAGCTGCCATATTATGAAAAAATAGGGTGTTTTGTGGGTGTTGAATTCAATATAGGCGGTATCTCTTACCAAGCTGACAGCTGGGAAGCTGCGTTTGATCTTTTAGAAAACGACGTGCTGTCGCGCACCCCTGCCGATCCTAAAGCCCTCGAAACCTATTTTCACGATATCAAAAGAGCAACCAACAGCATTGCTGACGGAATGGTAGCAGACGATGCCATGCTTCCGGACAGGGCGGATGCGCTTTTTGAACGTCTCAGTAATTATGACGACACGCTCGCCGTAAGCGAAGCGCGAATTCTTTCAGGACAAGTTCAAGAATTAGGTCTCGATCAACAACGCGCTCTGGGCATAGGGCCGGAAACTCCGGATGCGCCGCATTTCACAGTAGCGCATGGTAATCACAGAACAGCTACAACTTTAGTGATGTATCATCGTGGTGAGTTGGCCGCAGATAGCGTAGTAGGGCAGGTTCAGTTATCCGACGGCACGATCAAACCACTTTTAGTTTCTGATGTGGTCGACATGTATGAAAGCGGGAACCTGCATACCTCCAACCTGAACTCTAGGGGGGAAGCCTGGGTCGATTTTTCGAGAGTACGAACCTACACGGACAATTTTGATATCGAAAAATTCTTTGATGCCGAAGCGTCTAACGCACAAGGCATAATCATAAGTCAGGTTCCTGAAGACACCTCATTGGCCAGATATGCCGCTGCCACGGACCCAAAAAACCCGGGAAACACGTTCTCGAATTTCCTTTATCAGCAGGTAGACCCTAACACGGTCGGCCTGCGGCAAGCTGCAGAAGCGGGAAGCGAATTATTACGGGTCTCAAGCAGTGCAAAAGCAGCAAGGGTTTTTGGAAATACCCCGGTTTTGGGAGCTGCTTCCGCAGTTGTCGCAATGGGTTTAACAAGCACCGCACAAGCAGAGCAAAGAGAGTACGCACAGCAACTTTTTGATGAGAACAAGATTGATGCCGCGGCTGTGGACGCTTACGTAGAGCTAAATAGAGCGACAGAAGCCCTTCTTTATGGGGATGCGGCCTTGAGTACTGCTGACCCAACAGGCTTTTCGATTTTTGCTACGATTGGAGCAGAAATGAAGGCTCAGCAGATGTTTCAAGATTGGGTCGATGCGCATGCTCCCAATCTTCCTGCGCATGATATCGAGACGTTATCGGTCAGTTTATTCGGTGTAGAGTCAGCACAACATGAAATGTTTATGACCGCTGCCGGAAAGATACCCCATTCACCTGAAGGGCAAGATCAAGTTTTTCATGATTTGATTGAAGCCCGGAACGCCTATTTTATAACCAGAAGCGAGGAAATGAATGAGCGCGGCCGGCTCGGAGGGCAATTACTTACGAGAGATGAGGAAGCTTATTTAGAAGAATTAACTGATAACCATGAAGCGGCTCGCAATAACTTAATCGCCGAAATGAATGGTTTTTTTGAGAGCGCTGAAAATGCGACCTTACTGCTTTCTATATTACCCGAAGAAGATAGATTAGAGTTTGCGCGCAGATTGGCTGCTTCTGACCCGGACCAAGAAATTCTAGCCGCTGAGGCACCGGAACTAGCTGCGTATGTAGCAGCTTATGAAGATGCCAACATTTTTCAAACCGGCGTTTTTGGATTTGAAGAACAAAGAGATATAGCAGCAAATATGGAGATGGTTGATGCATATATCTTAAGGCGAAGCGGTCTCAACGATCCTGTTTCTGAAGATCCTGAACCTTTGAGAGAGATGTTATTAGCTGCTAACGAAGAGGGTATGGGAACAGCTCCACCTGAACTCCAGGCGCTTTACGAGTTAAGAGAACACTCTGAGCTCTTTTCGGATTTGTATCAGGAGATGCATGAGAGCGGAACCCTTGCAGTAGCTGCGGCACACATTGAACATCATTCAGGCGCGGCTACGGCACCGGAATTAGTAACGGAAGCCGATAGTCCAAATATTGATAGACAAAGTAATCAAACCCTTACACTCGGCTAAGGCAATTCCACATGTTTTAGCTTCTGCAAAAGAGGGCTGCTTGAGTCCTTTTTTTGTGACATAACAAATAGTATGAAAAAAGGTAGAGTCATAGTCACATACGGACGCAGCATTATAGCTTTAATGATTGCTCAATCCCTAGGTTCCCGCGGAATAGATATTATAGGCTGTGACAGTGTAGACCTGACAGTTCTGGGTTTTTCGAAATTTGTATCCAAAAATTGTATTTATGAAGACCCTTCAGACGATGAAGATTTATTTGTTAAATCGCTATTAAAGATCGTAATCGATAACAAACCCGATGATGATTCACCGTATGTGTTAATGCCGGCCTTCAAAGACGCCAAGATCATCGCCAAACACAGAGAAAAATTTGAAAAGCATGTAATAGTTGGCTGTCCCGACTTTGAAGCCATCGATAAGGTCGACCATAAAGATGCCTTTGCGCTTACAACTCAAAAACTGGGTGTTAGGAGCCCCCGAACATGGCTCCCTGAAAATGGCGAAGAATTAGACAAAACTGTTGAGGAAATAGACTTTCCGGTTTTTGTGAAGCCTCCCGATGAAGTCGGAGGTCGCGGCATCTCTAAAGTCGAGACGGAAAAGCAGCTGAAAACTGCTTTTAGCGAGTTACAGGCTCAACACCCTGAAGAACAAATTCTGATTCAAGAAGGTATTGAGGGCGTCGATTATTGTTTTTGCGGTTTGTTTGACCACGGAGAGTTGGTCGCCAGTATGGTCTATCACAATTTACAAAAGTTCCCGAATAAGACTGGCGCAGGCGTTGTGAGAGAAACGGTCGAAAGTGAACGCTTTGATGATCCGGCTAAGAAACTCATGGGTCCGCTTAAATGGCACGGCGTAGCAGGGATAGATTTTATGTGGGATGAAAAAGAGAGTTCTCAGCCCTATATGATCGAAGTAAATCCGCGTTTCTGGGCGGGCCTTGATCACTCAGTGAAGTCGAATGTTGATTTTCCGTGGCTGTTTTATCAAATGCTGACAGACCAAGAACTGGATACAGATTTTGACGTCAATATAGGCAAGAAAACCAGCCTTCCCGGCCTGTCGACCATGGCACGGGTCGAAAAGCTATTTGAAGAAGCCATTAATTTTGAGGAATTAGAAGCACAATGGCCTGAGATTCGTGAACGCTTGAATGATGCCGAAATTAGCAAAGCCACAGAGATTTTCACGGAAGCAATAAGCAATAGTATTAGCTTGGACAAAGCGTTAGAGACATTTCAGAAGATGCGCAAACAATCTAAGGAAGCTCAAAAGATGTCATATGCAAAAGACGACCCCTTTATTGGCCTGGGGGCGCTTTTTATATTGGGTTCGCTCCTGCGAAAAGGTCGTTTACCACCGGAGCTTTCACACTAATGCCCAGACCCAGAATAGCTTACACCACACAAAATTATCCTTACGACCCTTTAAAATGGCTTATAGCCTTTTCAGTTTTCATTGCCGGCGGAAAACCTATTCGCGTTTATCCTGAAAACCCCAAACACAATGAGAAAATTGACGGTCTTATAATAGGGGGCGGAACCGATGTTTACCCGCCACTATTCAAGCTGGAGCCAAAAGTCCAGTATCTCTACGATCAGCCACGAGATACCCTTGAAATCGAATGGTTGGGAAAAGCAGAGAAAGAGAATTTACCTGTATTAGGTATATGCAGAGGTGCGCAGCTCATTAATGTGGCGCGAGGTGGCAGCCTGCATATAGATATTTCTAAAGTTTACAAGAATGCTCAATATCCAACGAAAACATTGGCCCAGATTTTCTTTCGTAAAGACATGAATGTTGAATGCGGCACGTTGCTTGAAAAAATTCTGAAAACACAACGAATTGCTGTTAATTCCATGCATTCACAAGCCGTTGATAGGGTGGGCTCGGGTCTAAGAATATGTGCGTCGGAAGATAACGGCGTTGTTCAAGCAATTGAAGATCCGGATAAGGAGTTCTTTCTCGGCGTTCAGTTTCATCCTGAAGCGTTGATTTATAAATCGATCTTTAGAGAATTGTTCAGCCGTTTTGTTAAAGCCGCAGGCCACAGAGCTACCGAAAATACAAACGGATAAGGGTTCGTATTAAAATTTGGCCTTTAGGAAAAATAGGCCTGTCCAAGCCCTATTTTTATGGGATAACTAGCAGTATGGAAAGCAAATATCTTCTTTGGGGTTGCGTATTAATAGCATTCATTGGCGTCAGTACATTCGCCTTACTTAACGATAAAGAGCTTGTGCATCCCTTAAGTATTCCTCCCGATTATTTTTATTTGGAGAGCAAGGGGCAGATTTACACTAAAACCGGCATTATTGAAATTGCTGGACGAAAATTCGAAATTCCCATTTCCTATGTCCAAGGGAATTTCGAGAGTGGAAAAATCGAGGGATCAGTCGTAATCCGCTATGTCCTGCCTGATTATAAATCTTTGTTAGAGTTTCCTCCCGGTACACCTGAAAAAGCAGAGATTGTAAAAAAAGGCCTTAGAGGCAGCATGTTGTTAGAGGCTTCTGCAGCACGCCCTAGCTTTGATAAAATGATCAACAACCTCAAAGAAAACCGTGGGAACAGATTAGGACAATTTCAGGAAGAGATTTACGGCCTACACAAATACGCAGTTTTAGACTGGAAGGGGCGCATGGCTAAGCGTCCACACGATACCTACATTGAAAAAGATAAAGGGGGTGAGATATTAAGTTTCATTCAATGCACACCTCCAAACTCTGTGCCGGTGCCAAGCTGTTCACACAGATTCAGAGATAAAGAATTACTTTACAAAATAACCTGGCCTGTCCGGGAGCTCCCTAATTGGAAAGCACAAAAATATAAAGCGACTGCGTTCATAGATTCATTTGAAATCAAACCCACCGCAAAGTCAGGAAGCGATAAGAATTAGTATGAAAAATAAGCTAACACTGAGTGTTTTATTCATCTTCCTGACTGTTCTGGTGTCGATGCTATTTCAAGATGTAAGAACAAAAGTATGTCGATTTTCAGGTGGCTTAATATGCATTCAGGTTGGTCCATTGTATTCTGATATTCAAGGCTTCATTGATGCTAAAGAGCGCGAAAAACTGACCGATAAACAAAAGCGATAACAATTTTTATGAAAAAATATCTTATTACAATCATATTTTGTGGCTTCATTGCGCCATCCATGACACTTGGACAAAATAGTGTCAATTTACAGAACCCTTTTATTTCAAGAAACACCTTCAAAAAACTCGACACTCTTGATTTTTTCATTAAGCGCAATCAAGAGAGGTTCATCGAGATTAGTAATGAAGAAAAGGAAATTAATGATGACTGGCTGCAAAAGAAAAGAGAAGAGGCTGTACACGATGCGAGAAAAGCTCAGCTCCTGAGTAACTTAGTATATGATGATAATTTCGATAGGCAAATTACAAAACAAGAGATCGAAGCTTCAGCCCACAAAAAGATAAAAACATTTAATAAAATACAAGATACTAAAAAAGAAAAAATCATTGAAGACGCTATCGATTCAGTTATGAAATTTGATGCAAACCAAGACGCTATCGTAACTTATGTAGAACTTCTTGAACTAACATCACGTGACAAAGCAGCAGCTTATACAAGGGTTACTAAAGCTTATGAGCCTTACCTCGGTTTTGATGCAAATAAAGACCGCACAGTTACAGTGGATGAATTCACAAACGAACTAAAGCGGATATTTTCCTATGCAGACACCAATAACGATCAAGTTATAGACCAAGATGAATATAATGCTTTTCAGGAACAACGATATAAAAGCAGGGATACGCAAAAGGTAACTTCTGTTAGCCTTACCGAATACCCTAGTAGAATTAGAACAAGCATCGTACGGATGATAATAAATAGGGCAAAGGTAGAAGACTTGTATTTTGATCCGCCAAAAGAGATAGCAAGCTTGCCTGAAAATTCTTCAACATATGTTTTTCACAATCAGGGGGGAGGGGCCACATATGTGGAGCCCGAAAAATCTCTGATTGTAGAGGGATCGGATGCTTCATGGGTTTTTACTAGCGCCTGGAAAATAGACAAAATCGGCACTTCTAGCGAAGATACATCCGGCAACGAAATCATCGCCTTTTTACCCCATGTAAAAAAAGAAGTGTGTTTAAATTTGAATTCAGACCTAAAGCTTAAAGGCGGCCTCGATGAAGATGGTGATGGGATACCCAAAGGTAGCAAACACAATATTTTACCTGAATTTTCTCACGGCATGATGAAATCTAATCCAGGTTTTTCAACATCTGTCGATATAATTGTGAATGAGCCGTTCGTTGGGCAGCCGTTCGGTTGTTATGACCTTAGCGATAGCAACGGTAAAGCAGGCGACGGTCCTTATGTATATTATCACGTCATGGTTGAGCGATGACGATCTTTATGAAAAAATTGTTCCTAGTTTTGGTAATGACAATGTTTCCGTTTTCATATTCATCAGCTGAAGATGTTGAGTATGTTTTTGAATTCATTCCTGCGCCATACACGAAAGATTGGGAGCAAACGGCAGTTATTACGGGTGACAGTTGTGACGATTTAAAAATAAAAAGCTATGGGGCTGACTGGTATCCCGAAAAACCCTTTTTTGTCGGTAAGGCTGCCTGTTTTCCAAAAGTCGAAAATCTCCCAAAATATCTCGAGCCTGAAAAAGTCCGTTACATATCCAAAGGTGTAGAGCTTGCCGGAGGGCCAATTATTTATGCTGTAGGGCCTTCAGAGATTGACGAAACAACACGCGATGAAAAATTAAATGACGCTCAAAGGATGATCGTATTAAAGGAAAAGGAATACAAAGTCGACATTGAAACCTCAGATGCCATATTCGTTGAGCACAGATATGGAGGACGGTTTATGAAAGTTCAGGAAATATACCCATGCGCTGAAGACCCCAATGACCTTAACCCTGAATTTTGCGCTACGGTTGATGTTTATGAACAATATCCACCCTACGGAGAAGAGTATTTCATTTTCTGTACCGACTGCTCAGAGATCAAGGACTCAGAGAAAGCCCTTCAAAATACTATTTTAGGCTATTACGGGATCGACGGTGGAATACTCTTGGAGGATGGCTTAGCTTTTCCTAAACGCATGAACCCGGCAGGTTTAAAGAGCACAGACTATTTCAAACTATATCAATCGTTGAAACAGCAAACCGAGTGATAATCCGCTGATATGAAAAAATTCGTTTTCATTTTTCTGCTACTTTTTCCAAACTCAGCTTTTTCGATGGTGGCTTGTGATTCTTACGAGGCCACATACAAGCCACATCCCGATGGCAGCGCCCATGATGACATGACTTTGACTATTTCCCAATTTATCCCTGAAAATGGGAGCTTGTTAGAGGCATATGATATTTTAAAATTTAAGAAAAATAGTGAAGATCCGCAGGAGTCTTATGAACTGATTATGAAATACAAGTGTAGTGAGGGCTCTGCCCCTTCATGTTCTCTGGGTGTTGGCACTAGCCAAGGTCAAGCTATCGAAATTACCCCGGCAGCTTTACACGAAGACTTTTCACCTGCTTATTTTGTAGCTCGAAATAACCTAGATGGTGAGACGGCTCCTTACATTATGCTGCTGCCGGGAGCTACTTCTGAATTTTATTATAAAGGTAGATACATAAGCGAAGAGTCTCTAACTTTCGCTAATCCTGATCACAAAGCGATTTTCTCATTTCCCCCTGTTTGGATATTTAAGGGATGTAGGAAGTGATAAGCAAAAGTATGACAAATCCGCATATCATAATGTGCTAACATATTAATACTAAAGGTGTTTTTGACTCTTTCCTTTTTTGTGTGTTACAAAAAGCACATGAAAAAATACAGTGTTTTGATTTTATCAACCACTACAGCGGTAACGTTTGTGATTACGTTTATTATGCTTTTTTCAGATCGCTTATTTTTATAATTCTTTAGTAGTGGGGCTTTAAAGATTAAGTAGGTATGTAATATTACCTACTTGATAAGGGTTCATATGAAAACAAAAGTAGTGTTTTTCTCAGCGGCATGCGGGATTATCGCCTTGTTAGTTTCTGCCTATTTTTTAATGAATGCTCAGCCAAAAGTTGGCTACGGAATAGCATATCCCAATATATTTACAGATGAAGAACAGTTAAAAATAATTGAGAAGCATCTTGCTGATATGCATCTCGTGTTTGATGGAAAAATACTGAAAACTAGTATCGAGGGCACTGAACGCAAAGCGGTTACTTATGAGATAATAGAAGTTTACCAAGGAGATATAACGTCTGAAGTCGTTACAGTTTACTACCCGAAATCGTACACACTGCAAAACAAAGAAGTTCATTTGATTGAGGCTTACAAATGGGATGATGGCTTTTTTCATCACATGAGTAACGAACGCTTCAAATCCAAACTGCCACTGCCTGAAAAAGATCAGATCCTCAGAGACTATTTCAGATACAAGGAAGAAGTTCAGAAACTAGAAACAGAGGCGGGATATCGCAGGGTGCGCGAAAAAGAAATGGAATTTTGGCGAAAAAGCATGGGAAAGTAAGTTAACTTATAAATGTGATAATTTGGAGTTTAGGAAAATAGAGCTGCTCACGGCTTGAGTATCACTGACAGGCCTTGGGGTTTGTTATTCGCAAGGCTGATTTGAAGGTTATGCGCATCGGCGATCCATTTGGCGATGGATAACCCCAAACCACTTCCTGTTTTTCCGGTTTTGTCCGCCCTGTAAAACTTATTAAAAACCTTCTCCTGTTCTGCTTGCGGAATGCCCGGACCAGTATCACATATGCTTAACTCACCGTCTGCTGAAAGGCTGACGTCTATCGTGCCGCCTTCAGGCGTGTATTTAACGGCGTTTTCTAGAAAATTCTTCAGCATAATAGCGAGCGAGTCCTCGTGACCGAGAAGATGTACATTATCACGAATATTAACGTTTAGCGTATGCCCCTTTGTCTGGGTCATCTTTTGAATATCCGCAATACAGTCTTGAAGACATTCCGATAGGTTCACTTTCACTTTGGGCATGTCTTCGTTCTGCAAACGGGCGAGGGCAAGCAGCTGATCAACCAATCTGGCTGCGCGGTCGATGGATGCCTCAAGGTTTTGCAGGCCGTCATCACTGCCTGCTTTTTCGCCTGTTTTTTTTCGTAGCACTTGCGTCTGCGTTTTCATCGCGGCTAGCGGGGTGCGGAGTTCATGCGCGG
>JAESRE010000020.1 GCA_016764775.1 Alphaproteobacteria bacterium | reverse complement strand
TATGGAGCCGCAGATCATGAAGAACGCGCCCGCATATTGCAGGGCGGAAGACTCAAAATATCCGAAGGATGCGTCGTGTGTTGAGTAGCCGCCCGTGGGGATGGTTGTCATGGCGTGGTTGAACGCATCAAAGAAGCTCATGCCCAGAATGAAATAGGTCAGGGCGCATATAATGGTCAGTCCCGCATATACGCCGATCAGGCTTGCGATAAGGATGTGTGTTCTGGGTAATGCTTTTTCCGAGCGGTCGGAAGACTCGGCTTTGAAAAGCTGCATCCCGCCGGAATCCAGAAACGGCAAAATTAAAATGGCGAAGGCGATGATGCCGATGCCGCCGATCCATTGTGTAAAGGAACGCCAGACTAAAATTCCCGGTGACATGGAGTCCAGACCGGATAACACGGTCGATCCGGTTGTCGTGATACCGGATACGGATTCAAAGAATGCGTCAGTAAAAGAGATATCGAGATTTGAAAAATATAGGGGCAGGGCCGCAAACAGGCTGATGGATATCCAGCACATGGTTGTGAGCAGGAAGACCTGTTTGATTTTCAAATCCTTGTTAAAGCTTTTATGTGCGGTGACAAAAGCGCCGCCGAAGAACAGGGATATAACAGAGCAGAACAGGAAGACCTGATAGTTCGAGTAGTGGGCACTGTAATCAATGAGCGCGGAAAATAGTTCCGCGCATCCTGTAACAAGCAGCAGGATACCAATCGTGAAACCGATGATGTTGTTATTCAAAACCATATTTTTATTTAGCACATTTGATGCAGGTTGATACTGCGGGGTCGTTTTCTATTCGTCCGGAGGCTATTTCTTCGTCACAAATTACACAATATCCAAAATCTTCTGATTCTACGCGTTTAAGGGCGGCTTCAATGCGCTGTAACTCCGCTGTCCTCTTGCGTTCTGTGGCCTCCGCCATGGATTGTTGGAGTAGGGCGTCCTGCCGTGAAAGGCGTCCCATGCGTGTTTGGTCCAGTTCTACCGGCGCACGTGTTTCCTTGCTCTTAAGGCTATGTTCTAGCAACTCTTTTTGGCGTGCGAGCAGTTTATCTTTTAATTTTTCAATGTCCATTTGAGTAAAAGTTTATGCGATTTTGATTTTC
This sequence comes from Alphaproteobacteria bacterium, assembly GCA_016764775.1. Taxonomy (GTDB): domain Bacteria; phylum Pseudomonadota; class Alphaproteobacteria; order Micavibrionales; family Micavibrionaceae; genus TMED27. The sequence continues at coordinate 39,104 of JAESRE010000020.1, read as the reverse complement.
ATTGTCTGCAAAAATAACCAACCTTTAAACGAAGTTATTTAACATAATAATTATAGGCATGGGTTCACGGCCATGCCATATGTGTGGTTGCACATAAGAGAAATTACGTTGATGCCCTGAACACTGACTTACATCAACACAAACAATCTTTACAAGAAAGGGTGGACTCTCATGACAATGTCTGTCGAAACAATTGTGGCCGTCTCCTTAATGATGGCCGTGTTCTCCGCCGTGGCCGCGGTGGGAACGTCTCTAGTACTGGGGGCCGGGTTCGAGCGCCTGCGCAACGGATTTGAAGTTGTACGCAAGCAAACCGGTTTCTTTAGCGATGCTATTCACAAGCTTGAAGAAAAAGTTGAAGTTGTGGATCAGCAAACCCAGAACTTCAGTCAATCTATCGGCCAACTGGAAGCCAAGGTCAGCAATGTCGGCGACCAGGCCAATGTCTTTAGTGACACAGTTGCGCAGCTTGAGAAAAAAGTCGGTATTGTCGATAAGCAAACCGGTTTCTTCAGCGACGCTCTGCATAAGTTAGAGAAGAAAATCGATACGACTGACAAGCATGAAGGCATGGTTGCCGAGAAGCTTGAGAAGTCAGCGAATACAGATTTGATCAGTACCGGCAAAGCGGAAGCCCTCGTTGCGCATGCCGAAGATCTTCTGTCGCAGGTCAGCACATTAGCTGACAGTATTCAGGCCAAGCAGATGGCTCCGCTTATGGCGAGCAAAGAGTTGCATCTGACTATGCCGAAGAATATCGAGCAATACGCCTATCACGGTGATACCGAAGAGGAAATTCGTTTCCACTAATTCTTCTTTGAAAGACCTGACTCAACCGGTCAGAAAAAAGCGGGCCCTTACTATTTAAGGGCCCGCAGTTTTTTTTGCGCAATTTTTTATTTAAGCAGTTTTTTGCTGGAATGGAGTTTCCCCGCTAGCTGGTGAGGCTTCTTCCCACAAATGTTCGAAGCGGGCGGTTTCCGAGACGACAGCATCTGTGCTGTCGATTAGGACAATCATGGATTCATTCCACAATTGTATGGCGACTTTCGTGCCATATATGAAAGTCAGCTTGGAGTGGGCAGGGATTTCCGGCCCAAGCCAACGGCATTCATCATCCGGGCTTAATACGTTCTTGATGTTTTCTGCACAAAGAACGCGCTGACGTATTTCATTCTGTTTTAAAAACTGGATGTGATCGAAAAGCTTTTGCGATGTGATCTTACTGGACAGGGTTGTGTCCGCATTCATGATCAGGATGTCGTTTTTCTGATTTTCCATAGTCTTACGAATATCATCGAGCAATATGCCGAGTGCTTTAGGTCCTTTCAGGATGCGGGTTTGCTCGGAACGTTTGCGAAGTCCGGAGTCGCCCTGAAATTCAATTTCGGCGCGTTCGAATGCGATTCTGATGGCGCGAAGGGATTCCGCCTTAATATCCGAATGTCCTTTTTCGAAATTGTTGATAGCCGTCTTTGATAGGCCGGAGGAGTCCGCCAGATCTTGTTGCGTCCAGCCTAAAAGGCCGCGCGCGGCTCTGCATTGTTCAATAGTCAGCATAAACAGTCTTTCCCAAACGTTATATTTTAATAGTGCAGCACGCTACAAATAAAGTCAAGTTAAAGTGAACAAAAATTGATCGTTAGAAAATTCGGCTGTATTTTTGTTTCTCTTAGATGAATTTTTTACCTAGGTTGTATTTTATCTCACTTTAAAACCCGTGTACACTTTTTCAGCTATGCTGGTCAAATCCATTTGATCCCTTTAAACTAGTGTAAGTAACTTTATTTACGGGGATTTCTCTTGTCAGTTTGGCTTGCTTTGTGGGTGGTTGTGTCGTTTGTGCTGCTGGGCTTTTTGGCCTGGTCGCTTTTGGTTTTGCACAATCAGAAAAAAGCGTGGAAAAACTTCGCGTCAAAGCACAAGCTGCGGTACCGCACAAAAGCCACTATGGACAGTCCCGAAGTAGACGGCAGTATTGACGGCTACAAAATCGACATATTCACCAGTGAACATATATTAGAGAATGCGCGTTCCAGCCGCAAATTGACGGCTATCGAGATCAGTTTGCACAGTGTGTTACCGATTGATGGCGCAGTTGCGAGCGGCGGTATGGTTCCGCTTGTGAAGGAGCTGGGGTTCAGAACCGAGATCAAGCCTGAGCACGAATTGTGGAATCGTTCCTACATTGCGGCCGCGGATAATGAACGCGCATTGAAAGCGTATTTAACGCCCGAGCGGCTGGATGCGCTTTTGCGCATGATGCGCATCAAGAATAGCTGGATGATTCTGATCTTCCGTGCGGAACGCTTGTTGCTGCGTATTGATACGCCAGACCCTCTAACGTCCGAAGATTATCTCGACCGTTTGATCAAGTTGATGCTGAAATCTGCCAAGACGCTTGAATTAAAGTCCGGCGAAAGTGGAGTTATCGAACGTGAGGAAGCCAAAGGTCTGGCCGAAACGTCGAATCTGATGCTGGATGACGATGGTGCGGACGACGCATCTCCCTTATCTCTGGAAGAGGATGAGGCAAACGCCGAAGATATTGCTGTTGAAGAGTCGGTGGCTGAAGAAGCAACCGAAGAATCCGCATTAGAAGACAAGCCGGAAGACGCAAAAGCCGAGCCGACAAAGAAAAAGGGCGGCAATAAGGGTAAGAAAAAATCCTAACCGACTTGAATGATGGCAAAGCCGAACGGCTCCAGAGTTTCCCCTTCAAAATTATTCGAAAATAAGACTTCAGGATTACCGAGCAGGAATGTCTGAATGTGTTGTGTTGTATCCGTCAGGTTAAAACAGCAAAACAGGTTTGTTCCGTCATGGCTTCTTTCAAAATGCAGAACGTCCTGATCGTCACTGAGGAAGGCCATAGTTCCTTTAGTAAGGGCGGTTTGCTGTTTTCGGAAAGCGAGAAAATCACGGGTGAAATTCAGCACGGATTGTTCGTCCTGTATCTGTTTTTCAACGCACATGTCTTTATGTTCTTCTGCAACGGGCAGCCATGACCCTTCGGGTTCTTTCCCGTTCCATGAAAGCGGTGTACGGCAGCCGTCACGCCCTTGCCATTCGGGCCAGAGATGTTTACCCCACGGGTCCTGCAGGTCGTAGAAATTCAAACGTGCTTCGGGCAGGCCCAACTCTTCGCCTTGGTAGAGGAAGGCTGTGCCGCGCAAGCAGCCCAACAACGCGATCAGCATTTTCGAGCAGTCAGGGTTCTGCGAGAAACCATCACTGTCCGGCAACCAGCGGGATGCGACACGCACCACATCATGATTGGAGAACGCCCAGCTGGGCCAGTTGTCTTCGCACAGGCTCTGGAAGTGTTCGATCGGTTCGCGGATCAGGTCGGTGGTCAGGTTCTTGTGTTTGCCGCTCATTAATTGCGTGTTGTAGCAGGTGTTGAGCAGACCGTCCCCGGTATATTCGACCGTGCGTTCATAGGGGTGGTCGTCACCGAGCTCTCCCAGTGTGAATGTGCCGGGATATTGATCCATCAGCTTGCGAAGCTTGCGCAGGAAGTCGAGGTTCTCGGGACGCGATTTATCGTAGATATGGTTTTGTTGCGAATACGGGTCGTCGCCTTCGAATTGTACGGCGGGGCCGAGGTCTGCATCGCGCGGCGGGTTGTCACGCAGTTCCTTGTCGTGCACATAGAAATTCACCACATCGAGACGGAAACCGTCTACGCCCATATCCAGCCAGAATTGTGCAGCATCGAGGGCTTCTTGTTGCACATCGGGATTGTGAAAATTCAGATCGGGTTGTTCTTTCAGGAAGTTATGCAGGTAGAATTGCTCGCGTTCCTCATGCCATGTCCATGCGGGGCCGCCGAATACAGATACCCAGTTGTTGGGCGGGGTGAGTACGCCGAACATGTCGGGCTTCGGATCGGCCCAGACATAGTATTCAGGTTTTTCGGTGAACCATGGGTGTTGGTCGGAAGTGTGGGAGAGCACAAGGTCGATGATAATTTTTAAATTCAAATCGTGCGCTTTGTGCAGCAATGTTTTGAAGTCATCGAGTGTGCCAAAGATCGGGTCGACGTCACGATAATCCGCAACATCATAGCCGAAATCTTTCATCGGTGAGGTGAAGAACGGTGATATCCAGATACCATCGACACCGAGTTCGGCAACGTAATCGAGATGATCGGTGATACCGTTCAGGTCACCGATGCCGTCTCCGTTGCTGTCATAAAATGATCGCGGGTAGATTTGGTAGATACATGCCCCGCGCCACCAATCGGCGTCAGACATAAATCTCACCTTTCATGTACATGGCGGCTTGCCCTGTGATCTCCACGCGGTCGCCTTTGAGTTCGCATAAAAGATCACCGCCGCGTTTCGAGGCCTGATGCGCAACCAGTTTGTTTTTATTTAATCGCTGCGCCCAGTAAGGGGTAAGGATACAGTGTGCGGAGCCGGTTACGGGATCTTCATCAATGCAGAGTTTGGGGAAGAACGCACGGGAGATGAAATCGTAATGCTCATCTCCGGGGGCGGTGACCAGAACGCCGCGGGCGTTGCCGTCTTTTAAAGCGGACAGGTCGGGTTGAAGGCGACGGATGAATGTAGGGTCGTCAAACACCGCCATATCGTCATTGCCTTTGAAATAGGCGATCGGCTCTTTACCGAATGCCTTGATCACATATTCGGGGGTGTCGATCTCTTCGCGTTCCCATATGGGGAAGTCCATCATCAAGCCGATATTGGTTTTGTGAACGAACAGGTCACCCGACAATGTCGAGAAGGTGATTACGTCGCCTTCGTAATCCAGTTCTTCGAACATGATGTAGGCGGTGGCCAGTGTAGCGTGACCGCAGAGCTGAACTTCACCGCCCGGTGTGAACCAGCGTAAATGGTATTTGTCACCTTGTGGTACTGTAAATGCGGTTTCGGACAGGTTGTTTTCAATCGCGATATTCAGCAACGTTTGATCGGGAAGCCATTCGTCAAGCGGCACAAGGGCGGCGGGGTTGCCGCCGAACACTTTGGATGTGAAGGCATCGGCCTGATAGATATCCAGCTTCATTGTTAAGGCCTCTTACTCCTCGAGGGCGGCTTTGAATGCTTCCTCGACGTGGATCATGGTTGTGTCGAAGACAGGCTTGTCGAAATGGTCCTGTCCGATCAGCATCGTAATTTCTGTACATCCCAGAATGACGCCTTCTGCGCCTCTGTCAAACAAATCATGCGTGATGCGGATATATTCCTCGCGCGAATTGTCGTTGATGATGTTGCAGCATAATTCATCAAATATAACCTGATTGACGCGGTCCATATCTTCGCCAACGGGAACGTGGACTTCGATGCCTTGTTGTTCAAGGTGTCCTTTGTAGAAGTCCTGTTCCATTGTGTATTTGGTGCCGAGCAAGCCGATAGATTTCAGGCCTTTATCTTTGATGCGCGTGGCGGTGGCATCGGCGATATGGAGCAGGGGGATATCCAGCGCCGCCTGAACCTCGTCGGCGACTTTATGCATTGTGTTGGTCCCGATTAACATCAGGCCCGCACCGGCTGTTTCGAGTTTCTTGGCTTCGTCGGCCAGATAGGCCGCAGCTTTGTCCCATTCCGCGTTGCGTTGGTATTCCTGAATAAGGGCCCAGTTTACAGAGCTCATAAGGATCGTGAGCGGGTGGCGCGGGCCGAATTTGTCCTGCGCGAGTTCGTTGAGCCACTGATAATAAGAAAGGGATGAGACCCAGCTCATCCCTCCCAGAATTCCAATCGTTTTCATGGAATTAAACGATTATTCGGCAGCCGCTTCGCCGGCTTCTTCACCAGCTGCTGGCTCCGCATCGTTCGCCATGTCGGCTGCGATGTAGGCTTTGACGATTTTGTCAGGGTCTGCCGGTGGCTCGCCTTGTGCAATAGCGTCAACGTGCTCCATGCCGCTTGTGACCTGACCCCAGACTGTGTACTGGCCTGTCAGGAAGCTACAGCCGTCATCTGTGAAGCAGATGAAGAACTGTGAGTTGGCTGTGTTAGGAGCAGCTGTACGGGCCATGCCGACTGTGCCGCGCTTGTATTCATAGTCTGTGAATTCGGCTGTTAGGTCCGGCTCATCGCTGCCGCCTGTGCCTGTGCCTGTTGGGTCGCCTGTTTGCGCCATAAAGCCGTCAATTACACGGTGGAATACGATACCATCGTAAAAACCTTCGCGTGTCAGCTTTTTGATGCGGTCAACGTGGCCAGGGGCACGGTTGGGCAACATTTCGATTTCAACATTTCCACCAGTGGAAAGTTCCAGAACAAGTGTGTTCGCCGGTTCTGCGGCGTCTGCGTTGGCAGTCATAAGTACAAAACTCCCGATTAGGGTCAAAAGGAATGATCTAAGCATGTGTGTAATTCTCCACATATTGATTTGAATACAATAGACGTGCCACAGGGGTATGCTGAATGCAAGTGTTCTTGTATGGTTTCACGCCTTCGCGCATTCGGCATTATGGTCGTGAATCATTTCAACGATATGGGCTTTGCAGGTAAAGCAATTAGGCTGCTTGCCGTTTGATGCCTCGTGGTAAATTTTCAGGATCGTGTCGTCGTCTTCGGGGATCGGGGCAGACGTGCGCATTGTGGGGGTGTCTGCAATGGCTTGCCTGTTGAAATTGTTACAGTAGCAAGCGTGCATGGGAGCCTTAGACGGCTACGGTGTCATTGTGGCTTTTAACGATGTCTTTGAGCGTCTCTAGACACTGACAACAATTCGGATTTTCACCGCCAGAACATGCGCGATAAGTGTCACCCACGCGTGCGCGTTTTCCATGACCTTCAAGGTGCTCCTTGACTTTTTTGTCACTGAAAGGGTTACACAAGCAAACGAACATATTTAAGCAGTCTTTCAATTGTCAGTATGTTTTGGGTTGCGAGTGATTCTTACTCACATAATTTCAATATGCACCTAATTTACATGCATTGCAAGTCATTCTCATTTACAAAATGTTTTTTATCCTCTTTTAAAAATGCGGTGTGAATGGAACAAATCCTTGATTAAGCTGTTGTTTAATCAGAGGTTTTTTATGCAGGAATGGTTTTTTATAAATTTCACGCAGATCGTGGGCATTTTTTTATCCGCGTTTTTTGTCTATGTGGCCCTGATTATTATCGTCCGCGTTAATGGGTTACGCAGCTTTTCCAAAATTTCCGGACACGATTTTGCTATTACGGTGGCGATCGGTTCTCTTGTCGCCACTGTTGTTGTGTCAAAGGACCCGGCAGTGTTTCAGGCGATCATTGCGATCGCGGCTTTGTTGATCTGGCAAACGGTTATATCCCTGATCAGGCAGAGGTTTGGTCTTCAGGTTTTTGAAAACAAGCCATGTCTGGTTATGAAAGACGGGGAGGTTCTGGAGGAAAACCTGAAGCGCACGAACTTTACCTTGGACGACTTGTACGCAAAATTACGCGAAGCCAATGTTTTGAATCTGCAGCAGGTGCGGGCAGCCGTTGTTGAATCCACAGGGGACTTCTCGGTTCTGCACGGTGATGCGGAAGAGTATGATGAGGAGATGCTGAGAGGGGTCTCGAAAGACCCCTAGCGGCTATTCGCCTTCGGAGTCCAGCGGGCTTTCTGAATTGATCTGGATGTAGTTCTGCTCACCGACTTGCTCGTACAGCTCAAGCTGTGTTTCGAGGTAATCTACATGATGTTCTTCATCGGCCAGAATCGCCTTGAACAGGTCTTCGGAAACGAAATCCTGCACTTCGCGGGCATATGCAATGGCTTCCTTGTAGTTCTTTACGCCGTCGAGTTCGATTTTCAGGTCGCATTCAAGGATTTCTTTCACTGTCTCACCGATGTGAAGTTTTGCAACCTCCTGCAAGTTCGGGATACCGCCGAGGAACAGGATGCGTTTGATCAGGTCATCGGCATGCTTCATTTCTTCAATGGATTCGTTGTATTCGTGCTTGCCGAGCTTGGTTACGCCCCAGTCTTCGAGCATACGGGCATGCAGGAAATACTGGTTGATTGCGCCCAATTCCTTTTTGAGAGCCTGATTTAGATATTCGATGACTTTTTTGTCGCCCTTCATGGCGGTCTCCTTAATCGTTCAATGCGCGCTCTAAAATCGCGGGCACATGTTTGGTGTAAGCACTGTAATCAAAAATAGCGTCCAACGCTTCTTTGTCAAGTTTTTCAGTGACTTGAGGGTCATTCTCAATTGCATCGCGTAAGGTGAGTTCGCCTTTTCCGCCGCTGCGGTCTTCCCAAACTTTCATCGCGTTGCGTTGAACGATGCGGTAGGCATCTTCGCGCAGGATGCCTGCCTGGGTGAGGGCGAGCATGGTGCGCTGGGAGAATACGAGGCCGCCTGTCATATCCAGATTGTGCTTCATGCGGTCAGGGTAGACGAGCAGGTTTTCAACCAGATTGGCCAGACGGTTCAGCGCGTAATCGCAAGAGATACACGCATCGGGCAGGATTGTACGCTCGACGGCGGAGTGGGAGATGTCCCGCTCATGCCATAGTGCGACGTTCTCCATCGCCGGTATAACGGCTGAACGAATAATGCGTGCTTGTCCGGTCAGGTTCTCGGATCCGATCGGGTTGCGTTTATGCGGCATAGCCGATGACCCTTTTTGTTTCGGGTCGAAATATTCTTCGGCTTCGCGGACTTCCGTTCTTTGCAGGTGTCGGATTTCAACGGCGAGGTTTTCGATTGAGGAAGCAATGACGCCGATTGTCGCAAAGAACATGGCGTGGCGGTCACGCGGAATAACCTGTGTAGCGACCGTTTCTGCTTTTAACCCCAGCTTGTCGGCAACATGTTCCTCGATTGCAGGGTCGGCGGTGGCGTATGTGCCGACTGCGCCCGAGATCGTAATGGTGGAGACTTCTTCCTTCGCACGGACCATGCGGCGGCGTGCGCGCTTGAAGGCGGCGTAGTGTCCGGCCAGTTTCAGTCCGAATGTTGTCGGTTCACCATGAATGCCGTGGGAGCGACCAATGCAGAGCGTGTCCTGATGTTCTTCGGCGCGTTTTTTAAGGGCGGCCAATACTTTATCCAGATTTTCGATGATCAGGTCAGCGGCTTGGGTCAGCATGACGGCGAAAGATGTGTCGATCACGTCGGAAGAGGTCATGCCCTGATGCACGTAACGGCTATCTTCGCCTACAAATTCGGCGACGGAGGTCAGGAAGGCGATGACATCGTGCTTAACTTCGGCCTCGATCTCATTGATGCGGTCGACGTCGAAGTCACCTTTCTGGCGCAGCGCTTCAGCGGCGCTTTGCGGGACGATGGCCATATCCGCCATTTTTTCCAGCGCGAGGGTTTCAACCTCCAGCCAGATGCGGAATTTGTTTTCTTGTTCGAAGATGTTGGCCATTTCGGGCCGTGAATAACGTGGGATCATGTCTTAAAACGCTGTGTAGTTTTTCGTTGGTGTCTGGAATACATATTTTCCGTCCTCATGTCTAGCGGTTGGCGGAATTCTGTACAGTTCGAACGCATCATAGCCGTCTTTGAGGTTTACCCAAAACGGAAACCATTCATGATGCATCGCCATGGTCATGTTTTTACCGTTCATACGGAAGGGGAAAATGTGCACGGGCACATTGGCGCCGTTTTTAATGCTCGCTTCGACCAGCAGGTAGATTTCTTCCACGGCCGGATCCGTCATGGCGTAGCAGCCGATGGATGTGCAGCCGCCGTGAATCATAATCAGGCTGCCTGTGCGGCCATAGGCTTCGTCGTATTTATTGGGGTAGCCGATATTGAAGGATAGCTGGTGGCGGCTCCATGGGTTCATCCCGTCTGCGGTGACGGTGTAAAAACCTTCGGGCGCTTGCTTGTCGCCTTCATAGAGTTTCGGGCCGAGTTCACCCGAGAATTCACAGATAGGGTAGGACGCAAACAGGACATAGTGATCATACTCCTTGTCCTTCATCCAGACTTCCAGCTGTTCTTCCTGCTTGAAGACACGAATGAAAACGGGAGAGCCGTATTCCAGTCCGTAATCACTGACGAGTTGTTTGAGAGGCTCTTCGCGTGCGGCCTTAACCAGTTCAAGTTGCTCCGAGTTGGGCAGCGAAGCGGCGCAGGCGGAGGTTAAGAACAGGCATATGAGCAACAGTAAACGCATATGCGTATTTTAAGCGCGTGCAGGCTTGGGTGTATATATGAATTTAGGCGTTAACCACATTGTCGACAGCATTTTTTACAATCGCGTCGAAAGTGTTTTTGTTGATTTCATCTTTGCTGATGATGCCGTTTGCGCCGTATTCTTTTGCGGCTTTTTGGGTTTTTTGGTTGAACAGGCTTGTGAAGATGAAAATCGGCGTATCGGCAGCCAGATCGCGGAAATCCTGAATATCCTTGAGGCTGATGGAGTCCGGCAAATACAAGTCGAGCAAGATCACATCATATTGTTCGCATTTCAGCAGCCTTAAGCCGTCTATGCGCGTGGGGGCGTGATCAATCAGCGTGAGGGGGAAATATTCCTCCAGCAAGGTTTTGATCAGCGTCATATCAAACTGTGAATCTTCAACCAGTAAGACTTTTGGCTGTTCTAGAGACTCTTTGTTTAAGAGATCGCGGATTTGTGCGGCGTGATTTTCTGACATGGGTTAATCCTTTAAACCCAAGTATATTAGAGATATGCTAATATTCAAGTGATTCTGTGCGTTTACTGTGCGTTTTTGCAACATCTGAACCCCAATCCCTTGTTGAAACGTTCCTTCGGATATTGCCCTCCACCAGCAACGATACGTTCACATCCGTGGCGCATTGCTGTCGCCTTATCACGCATTTTTCCATCGTAATATGTAAGCCCGACGATCATAACACGTCCGTGCGAATCTTCAACAAATTCACTGAGATTGCCGAGCATGTGGTGTATCGGCTGGCCATGCGGGGTGCATTGGGGGTGTGAGTCGGTTTTATTAACGTAGTCGGTTCTGTCGTAGCCTTTAGAGCGTGCAAAATCACAGGTTTTCATCAATTCTGCGGCGATGGTGAACGGTTTTTTCTTCACGCTGCCGCCGCGACATGCGACTTGCCATTCGGTAACGGTGCAGAGGCGTTTGCCCGCAGCCTCACAGGCAACTTGTGCGTCCGTGGTGCGCAGCTTGTCGGTCGGCACTTGGCCGGGAACCGACCATGCGCGGTAATTGGAGATCAGCGCTTCATACGCATCGATGTAAAAGGGCCTCATGGACGGGGATTCCGGTTTGATTAAAACCATGACATCCCTGTCGGCGGTCCATTTTTCCTTGGCGGCGACATTGTTCAGGTTTTGGTCGAAGCGGCGCGGATCAACTTTGTATACGAAGTTATCTTTATCGGCGGTTTTATCTGCCTTTTCTTCATTGCCCGTTACGGCTTCCAGCGGGTTTTGGCCTTGGGAAAAGTAAACGACGTACGTTAAAGCGAATAACACAGCGATGAATATGGCCATGAGCATGCGTAAAGACATTAGATCAACCCCAAAGATTTAAAACTACTGTACCCTCCGCGGCTAACTATAACATGATCATGGATTTTTATACTAAAAGGTTCGCCCGCGCGGATGATGAGGTTTGTCATGTCTACATCCGCTTCGCTGGGGTTCGGGTCGCCGCTGGGATGATTGTGCACGAGGATGAGCGCCGTGGCCCCAAGTTCAAGTGCCCGTTTCATGATTTCCCGCGGGTATGCGGGCGTGTGGTCGACCGTTCCCGAATTCTGGATTTCATCGGCGATCAATTCATTCTTTTTGTTCAGGAACAGAATGCGGAAATGCTCTTTGCTTTCATGGGCCATGGTGGCCATGCAGTAATCCATGAGCCGTGTCCATGAGTTCAGGACAGGTTTGTTCATCAATTCCGTTTTGGCGGCACGATGGGACAGGGCTGTGATTGATTTGAGGGCGAGGGCGGTTTTTTCCTTCACGCCGTCGATTTTGACCAGCTCTTCTATCGGGGCGTTCATAACGCCGGTGATATTGCCGAAACGTTTGATCAGGTCTTTCGCGAGAGGTTTTACGTCCTTTTGCGGGATAGCCAGAAACAGCACGAGTTCCAGCAGCTCGTAATCCTGTAGCGCATCGGGGCCGCTTTCCAGAAAGCGCGCACGTAAACGGTCACGGTGACCTTTGTAGTGCGGTTCTTTGATCTGGCGTTCGGCAGTCATGGCTAAATGTAGGGCGGCTTTGTAAAACCTTTGTGCGAGTTGGTGAAAATCTCGAACCCGTCGTCGGTTACGGCCAGTGTGTGTTCAAACTGAGCCGACAAGCTGCGGTCGCGTGTTACTGCGGTCCATCCGTCCTGCAGGACTTTGGTCTGGTATGCGCCGGCGTTGATCATCGGTTCGATCGTGAAGAACATGCCCGGTTCAAGGACCGTGCCGGTATTCGGTGTGCCGATATGCATGATAGATGGTGGTGCGTGGAAGACTTTACCCAAGCCGTGTCCGCAGAAATCACGCACAACAGAGAAGCGCTGGCCTTCGGCATAGGTCTGGATAGCGTGACCAATGTCGCCCAATGTCGCGCCGGGTTTGACCACTTCGATACCTTTCATCATGGCGTCGTATGTGACATCCACGAGGCGTTTGGCTTTGACGGAGATTTTATCGCCGACCATATACATGCGGCTGGTGTCGCCGTGCCAGCCATCGACAATTACGGTGACGTCCAAATTCATAATGTCGCCTTCGACCAGCTTTTTCTCGCTGGGTATGCCGTGACAGACAACGTGGTTTACGGACGTGCATGTTGCTTTCGGGAATGGCGGGCGGCCATTGCCTGCGCCATAGCCAAGCGGCGCGGGAATAGCATCGCGCTCTTCCGCGTATTTGTGGCAAATGGCGTCGATTTCTTCTGTGGTTACGCCGGGTACGACATGCGGTGTAATCATGTCGAGAATTTCAGCGGCCAATGCGCCTGCTTTGCGCATGCCTTCAAAATCGCTTTCAGTATGAAGCTGGATACCCTCGACCGTATATTTGGGTTCTGCATTCATTGCTGTATCTTTCATATTAATCTTTATCTTCTTTTTTTTCGTACTATCTTGGGAGCATCATAGTCGCCATGGACCAAAAACCAAGGATTTTATAGAGATGGGACAAAAATCGTCACTTGTAATTATAGGAAACGAAATCCTCTCGGGCCGCACGCAGGACAAGAATACGTCATGGATTGGCGACAAGATGGCTGCGCACGGTGTGCCCTTGGCGGAGGTGCGCGTTGTTCCCGATATCGAGGAAAAGATTATCGAAGCGGTCAATGCGATGCGCGAAGAATATGATTTTGTGTTTACCACGGGCGGTATTGGGCCGACGCATGATGATATTACGGCGGCTTGCATTGCCAAAGCATTCGGTGTCGCGTTCGGACGACATGATGATGCGTATCAGGTGTTGCTGGAATATTACGGGCCGGATGAGTTGACTGATGCGCGTGCGACCATGGCTGATATGCCCGACGGCGCGACACTGATCCCTAATCCTGTTTCGGGGGCACCCGGTTTTCGTGTTGAAAATGTTTTCGTTATGGCCGGTGTGCCGCGCATTATGCAGGCCATGCTGGAAAGTGTTATTGCGGACATCGCACCGGGTAAGACGATCATGTCCAACACCATTACCTGTAATTTGCAGGAAAGTATTGTGGCCGAAGGGTTGGGGCAGGTGCAGGACAAGTATGAAGATGTCGAAATCGGCAGTTATCCGAGCTTTCGCGGCGGGCAGCTGAATGTCAGTGTTGTTTTGCGTTCAACCGAAGACGGCTCGATCAAACAGGCTACCAAAGACGTTTTGGCGCTGATTGATGATCGCGGCGGCGAAGTGTTGTCCGAAGTGTATCAGGTGCCTTTAAGCTAGTTTTACCCACAGTACGATGTGTGAGAACAGAAGGTACCCCCACATCAGGGTTACGCATGCTACGCCTGCGAAGAAGGCGTAAAATCTTTTCTTAACATGGTTGCTGTTGATATGAATCAATGCGTGGGCATAACGCGTGATTACAAACGCGATGGCCAGAGTGGCGACGATCAGGTCGGGGCGGGTGAACCCGATGAATAGCAAGGAAACCACGTAAAATAAGACAGGTATTTCGAATTGATTTTTGAATGCGTTGGCGGCCTTTAGCGCGTCTGAGGGCCAGGCCATCGGGTCAAGCGCAATATCAGCCATTGTCGTTTTATGTTCTTTCAGTGCGCGCATGCGGCGGCTGCCCATTATCAGCAGCAATGCGATGGTCAGCATGACCTGCGCGTAGATTGCGATCATGATTAAAGAGATGGCTAAGGGCATAGTTTATCCTGCTTCTTTTTACTGTATTGAGCCCGAATGCGCTCGGGCCTTGTTCACTATAGAACGTGATTTTTGTCTAACGAGTTCCAAAAACATATGCAATCGAATTCACGGTTTCGTGTTGCCCAAAAGCTAAACTAAATCTAACTGTCCTTGATGTGGTGAGCAGAGAATGGAACCTCTAAATCGAACTCAGTCCCACCATAACGATTATTGAAAAGGCGCTCAGGGGCGTCCAAATCATCATCATCACTATTAGCAAGGTGTTATACCGTGCATTGCTCTCAAGTTTGATCATCTTATAAAGAATTACAGCGAGCGCCAAGGCAAGCGCCTGATAAATGCCGAGTACTGACAAAAGCTCAAAGTTTTTGCGCTCAAAGTTGAACTCGATAATAATGTCCCTCAGAACTGCAGCTGTGGCGAGAAAGTGTGAGGTGGTGGGCCCGGCGAGACTTGAACCCATTCGCTCCCGCGAATGCTTTTATAAACAATGCGAGTTCACTTCACCGTGTATGCTGAGCGTTTTTTTAAGATAAATATCCTGCAAAGGGTGGTGGGCCCGGCGAGACTTGAACTCGCACGTCCTTACGGACAACAGATTTTAAGTCTGTTTCCATAATAATATACCATTGATTTAATTAACTAATTTCATTTTTTATGAAAAATTGTGCAAGTTTCTGTGCAAGTGTGTAAGACTTGTGTAAGTCAAAATCTGATGCACCTGTGTTCTTTCACAAAGCATTTCACAACCACGATTATAAAGAATTTGAGACATTAAAAAAGGGCGTAAGAAGCATTTTTTTATGTTTGCTAAGTGCAAACAGATTAGTGTTTTCAATTTTTTTATACTTTATGCCAATTTCATTGTTTTGCTGTTTGTAACCATAATCCAAAAGCTTGCCAACATGGCTGAAATGAGAGATGCGAATAGAATGCCAGTCTTAGCGGCATCAATCATATACTGATTATGTTCAAAGCTAAGTGTTGCGATAAATAGGGACATTGTGAATCCTATCCCGCCGAGTAAGCCTGCCCCAATAATTTCTGCGAATTGCATACCTTCTGGCAATTTTCCAGCTTTTAGCTCTAGTGCTATGTATACCATCAGAAAAACTCCTAGTGGTTTTCCGATTACCAACCCGCCAATAATGCCTAGGGTCACAGGCGAAGTAATTGCTACTCCCAAATCAGAAGCAGAAAGGGAAACACCGGCATTAAACAGGGCAAAAAGGGGCAAAACAATAATTCCAATGGGATGGATCAGAAATGTTTCCCAGCGCTGCAAAGGTGTTGAAGCATTCTTGATTGTTTCTTCTATGTCTGTAGTAAGCAAATGCTGTCCTTCTGCGCTTAATATTCTCGAATCCATCCCTTGCTCATGCCTCTCACTCTGCTTTGTTTCAAAGATCGATAAAAGCTCTCTGATTTCTTCCAGAAAACCGGTCTGTCCTAGTCGGGTTCTAGCGGGAATGGCTATGGCCAAAAGTAAGCCTGCCAAAGTGGCGTGAACTCCGGAATTAAAAATGCAAAACCATAATAGGAAACCAAGAATAGCGTAAACCCAACCGTTCCGCACACCTGCAGCGTTGACCAAAAACAGCATGCTCAAGATGAGAAATGCGAATATTAAAAAGCCGATTTGAACTTCGTGCGCATAGAAAAGGGAAATGATGGCGATTGCGCCAATATCATCAAAAATTGCCATTGCTGTAAGAAAGATTGAAATACCGTAAGAAACCTTCTTAGCCAATAACGCTAAAACTCCTATAGCGAATGCGGTATCAGTCGCCATAGGAATAGCCCAGCCATGAGCTCCATCTGTACCATGATTAATAGCCCAATAAATAAGTGCGGGGAACACCATGCCGCCTACGGCTGCCATGATCACCACACTGATTTGGTTTGGATGTCTTAGTCGTCCTGCCAAAACTTCCCGTTTCAACTCTAGGCCAATCAGGAAGAAAAACAGAGCCATTAAACCGCTGCTAATCCATTCTTTCAAGGGCAGGAAAAATTGCCAGTGATGAAAAACAGTTCCGGCTTCCATTGCTGCTATATGCTTCATAATGCCTGCCCAAGGGGAATTAGCCAAGGCAATGGCTGCTAGGGTGGCCAAGGCAAGTAATAAAGCTGCAGTGGTTTGTTTGTATAGAAAATTTTCAAGGGGCGTTAAAAAACTCTCGACCCTTCGCTCAAAGAAGCTCTGAAGAGTACGGTCTCCGTGATGTTTGGAGTCCCTCATGAGCATGAAGCCTTAGATAAAGTTAGAATTATTAAGAATTTAATTGTCATCAGGATTCTGATCTTGTTTCCGCTTTGGCGGAAGATCCAGAAACCATTTCCAAAAAGCGCATACTGCTTCTACTATGTTCATATTACGTTTCTTCTTTTGTGCTTGAGGAGTAGTCACCCATAAACATAGACAGGGCATGTTTGTTTGCTTCTTGGTCTTTCAGTCGTTGGTCGCAGCTTTCTTTGTACTTTATTTCTCCGACATCTTTACTGTCTTGAAGTGTTTTATCACTGGCTTTTCTTGTGCCTGTTTTGATCTTCTGTCGGATAATCGCAAATTCAATAGCATCTACTAAGCGTGAAAACTGACCTCTGATTAAAATATCAGCAGCCCCTTTTTCCATCACATAGGTCGAAAGGCCGTTCTTGTCGTGGTTATCGTCTCTAAGCACAATAATGGGTATTTCAAAAGCCATGTTTTCAATGGTTTTAAAAACTTCTTCTGCACTAGATAGGTCTTCCATTTCCGGTTTTAAGATTACTACGCTGGCTTTATTAATTCGGGAACGTGCTTCTTCCACATTTACACAATGGGCTAAACTCCAAGGTACACGCATTTCTTGATTAAGGCGGTTTTTGATATCCTCGGTTTCTGCAAAATCATTATTAACAATCAGAAGAATTATTTTATTCTTTTCTGTGTTCATTTTCTTGTCCTATTCGTTCTTAAAGCTAAGAAGAAAGCGGGCATTTAGCCCGTTTCCTTTTTAGTGGGGTTTAGGATTTTCCGCCTTCATTTTGCATCTCGGCTTTATCCGCTTTGTTATTCTTCTCATTTCCAGCTTTCGCAGCATCCTTTTCATCAGAGTTTTGCTGATCTTTAATTGCTTTTTCGGTTCTCGTTAAATTTGAGAGTTTACTTGGTGCAGACATATTAACTTCCTTCGTTTGGGGTGGGGTATGTTTAAGCTTATGCTTGGCCATATCAAGAAGCGATGCGGGAAAGGCACGGGCATATAATATTTCCGTAAGGAAGTGTTGTGGATGTTTTTCTAATATAAGAATAATCGCCCGGCATACAGGGATACCGGGCGATTGGGGAAGCTTTGGGGTTTGGCTAGTTTTTGCCGCCCGCCGCCTTTTCTTCTTTTTGGTTTTTGCTAGTGTTTTGCTGGGGGGGCTTTTTATCTTGGCGCTCCTGTTTGTTGCCTTTCGATTGATTGTCTTGGTTTGCTTTTTTATCTTTATTGAACATGGTTTTATCCTTTGGTTGTTTGTGTGGTTAGATCATACGAGGCGATGTATCAGGAAGCGATGCGGGAAAGACGTGGGCATATAATATTTCAGTAAAGTTTGATTTTTTTATGATTTTGGGGGCGCAGCACAGATATGTCCCATGGCCTTGCCACATACATTATAGTCTTCGAGATTAGCGGCTATATCGCCTAAAGAGATGATGCCGACTAGTCGTTTATTTTCGTCCAGAACGGGCAAACGACGAATTTTGTTTTTTGCCATATTTAAGGAAACATCAAGTGCTTCGTCCGTATTGCGGCAATATAAAACCTTCTTCGTCATGAGGTGTTCCGCTTTCGTGCTGCCGGGATTGTGTCCTTCAGACATTCCGCGTATGACCAGATCTCGGTCAGTAATTACGCCCACAAGTCTGTCTTTTTCTGCAATCAATATACAACCACAATCGCGTTGATGCATGCGTCGGGCAACCTCACTCAAATACGTGCTTGGTAATACGACTTCTACGTTTCTGCTCATGATGTCTTTGGCCTGCATATATGTTTTTTCCCTTTAAAAGATTAGTAAGTTAAAAATACCTAAGTAATAGAGGGCTGTTATTACCAAGCCTAAGGCTATGATAATCAGTAGGCAGTCTTTAAAATCTACGAAAGGCCCATTCATTTTGACGACGTTTTTGATTGCTTTTTGGGTGGCCGGGCGATCCAGACCGTTCTGAGCGGAGATTTTATGATGGGCGTTCCTGCGATATTACTAGCAAGGTTTTCCTTGCTCATAGGTGTTAATTGCGTGTGCTTCATTTTAGCTACTTTCGGTGAATAATAACTCATATGAGTATGGCGGCATTCTCGTCAGGAAACGATGGGGAAGATGTGCAACGGTATAAGGATTCTGTAAGGCTTACCCCAAAAGCTTAATCTCACCTTGCGTATGCAGGGGCGCAATATCGGCGTTTTCCATCCGGTAGCCGATCCCCGCTTCGGTGACTATGAGAGACGGGACGGGAGATTTTTGATCAATTTTTTCCCGTATCTGACCGATAAAAACGCGCAAATATTGTGTGTCATCAGCATGTGCATCGCCCCAAACCGCTTTTAGGATTTCCCGGTGGGACAGCATTTTGCCACGATTAATGATGAAATAGCGCAGGAGGTTGTATTCTTTCGGCGTGAAAGCCACAATCTCGTCATCCAGAAACACTTCATGGCGCACCAGGTCAATTCTTAAAGGGCCGTTGACCAGCTCCGGTTCACCTGTTTCCCTGATCATAGATGCTCGCAAAGAGGCGTTGATACGGGCTAGTAGAATATCGGAGTTGAACGGTTTAATGATATAGTCGTTGGCCCCCATGTTGAGAGCTTTTACTACATCATTTTCCTCCGCCCGTGCGGAAAGAATGATGATTGGAATTTCAGTCCACTCACGCAGAGCTGATATAATATCACCACCCTCCATATCTGGTAGATTAAGGTCCAGCAATATTAAGTCAGGTTTTGTTGAGGCAGCGAGACGCACAGCCTGTTTTCCGGTCAGACAATCCACCAGCTTGAAATCCGCCTCATCCAAAACAATTTTCATCATTTTTTGAGTTTTTTGGTCGGAGTCCACCACAAGGATGGTGTTTTTCTTTTTGTTCATGATGCCGCGACTGTATAGCAATTCTTAGCAAGAGCGTATAATTAAATGCGGCCTCTCTTTTCTTTGCAATAAACGTGCGTTTTCTTCTGTGAATTACAAAACAACCTCAAACTTAATATATAAACAGTTTCTGGTGGCTCATGGATCTATTTCAGGATGCTTTGACAATTGGGTGCAATGGTGGGTCCGGCGAGACTTGAATTCGTAAGTCCTTACGGACGACAGGTTAAATATCTGCCTCCGGTTCATCGTCGTCGGGTTTGTGGTGGTTCTGCGTTTCATCCAAATCAGATTGTTCGTTAAAGCTGCAGCTCATTTTTGGGCGAGAGCTTTCAGCTTTTGGCGCGGCAGATGAACTTTCGCTGAATGAAGTCTTAGTGCTTGGCTTCGGGTTCGATGCATTAGCTTTTGGTTCGTTATTTTCCGCATAGGGTTCCGCTTTATATTTCGGGTTAATCTTTGATCTTTTTTCCTCGCTTCGTGAGCGCCGGAGCGCGCTATGCTCTTCGTTGGTCATTGTCGGTGGCTTTTCGCTGGTAGGCTTTTCCGAGGCTTTAAATTTTGAACGTAGCGATGAGCCTTTAACGTCTTCCCTTTTACGAGAGCGAACATCTTCCAAATCTTTAAAATAAACTTTGCCCCGTTGTGGCGGCGTAACCTCGCGCTCCGGCGGTTTGTGTTTCTCCGGAACGTGTTCCCTTGCTTTTTCAACGCGGCTTGTGTGCTCTCGCCGTAATTCTTGTTGCAGCGTTTTGCCCGTTCGTACACGCGCCTCTTGTTTCGTTGGTTCTGGTGGTGTCCGTGTTTCCATCTCGCGCACCATTGCTTTAAACGGCACGGCGTTCCGCGTCTTCCAGTCTTGTTCTGTCTTTTTACTTTTTTCGTATGTAGAAATATCCGCGCGGGTTTTGAAAGATCGTTCTGCAATAAATCGATCGGTTTTTGCTGCAGCATTTTCAGGCTCAAAAACTTGCGCTTTTTCAGTCAATCTCGGTTGTGGTTTATCGGTCGTTTCAACGTGAGGCTGTTGTGGCGGTGCTTCGATAGGCTTAGACGGTTTGAATGTATCCGGAATGGTTTCTTGTAACGCTGATGCTTTGAGTTTGAGCTTTAAAGAAAGCTCGGTATTCGAAGTCTTTTTGATTGGTTTTTTAACTTCAGCTTTTGGCTGAGTTTCAATAGAGGGTGTGTGGTGAGCAATTTCTTTTTCTAGTTTTTCTACAAAAGTGCTGTAGCGTTTAACTTCTGCCTGTTTTACTTCCAGCCTTTCGATGTTGGTCTTCATCTCTTTGATCTGGGTATGAAGGCCTTTGCGGTATGTGCGGCCATAACGTGAGTGCTGACGTTCTTCACGGGCCTTTTCTTCGGTGCGTGAAAGCTTCTCCATCAGGCCTTCTTGTTTTCTGAGGCCAAGGAGTTCAGCAGCTTTTAATGCTGTTTGTTCGATCAGCTCCAGCAGCTTGCCGGGCAGGGAGGTTTTAGTCTCTATTGCTTGTAACCGCTCCAGCCGCGCATCGAGGCGCTCCATGAGCTTGTCGAGGTCAACAAGCTGTTCCTTGATAGGCTTGTCTCCGAAAGCGGCTCTACGCTCATTCAGGCGCTTTATTTCATCAACGAAATTCTGGCGGGTTTGTCGCCGGTCGATGACACGGTAATCAACCTCACGGTTTTTGTGATCTTTACGGAGCTTGCTTTCCAGCTTTAAAGCGACAGCATCACCGGAACCGCTTTTGCTATCTTCCTCGTCCTTACCGTCCTCATCATCTTTGCCTGCGGACTTCTGTGTCTTGGGTTTTGTAGACGCGCCGCCGGATGAACCTTTCTTGCCGCCTTGGTCTTTGTCGCCCTGTTGCTCATCCTCGCCTTTGTCGGTTTCGTCTTCCGAAGCTTTGGCCTTGGGGCCAATATGAGTTTGAGGTATGCGGTCTTCGCCTTGGTCTGCGAGTGTACGGCGGTCGATTTTGACATCCTCAAACCCTGCGCGTTCCAGCGCATCATTCGCCAGTGTTTCCCACACTTCTCGAATGACCTCGATTTCTTGAGGGCCACTGACTTTGTCATCAAGAATTCGGGTTTTTACACCAAAGCCGTCTTCTGTGATTTCACGGGTTGTGAAGAGCAGGTGGGCGTGGTGGTTACGGGGGTCGTGGCCATCACCCGTAACAGGGCTGTGAATGGCCACATCCACAGCAACGCGGTAGCGTTCTATGAGATAAAGCCCCATATCGCGCGATAGCTCCGCGCGTGCTTTATCAGATAGCTCATGCGGCAAGGCCAGAATAACCTCTCGCGCTACGCGGGAATTCTTACGGTTTTCTGAGCTTTCCGCCGCATTCCACAAAACGGCACGGTTTTGAAACTTTTCGGGGGCTGAATTGGGAGCCAGTATAAAAGCGCTCTTTACTCCATGGCGCTTTTCGTAGCGATGAATACGTCCGGTGCGTTCGTCCTTTATCTGCGCCCCAGCGCGATACGCAGCGGCAGCCACGGCCGAGTGGCCAAGACCCCGTGAAAAGATTCGCAAGCTACAGTGGTAGATTGCCATTTACGCAGTAAATCCCCCGTGCCGTTTAAGGCGGCCTAAAAGGTCGCCGCGCGCTGCAAACGAAGTTTGCGTAAGTGCGCTATTAACACTTCCCTTCTTTCAGGATAGCTATGAGGGGATTAAATTTAAGTTACGGAGGTTAGGGGCTCTCGAATCTTATAAATCTAATTTTACGTTTTAATGATTGAAAATAAAGGGTTTATCTCTTGTTTTCTCCGTTTATACCTTCTTTTTATTTCTCTCTTTGAGCCGAATAAGCCCTATAATCGGCTCATATTATTGCTGTTTATTGAGCCGAATAGGTGTTATAATCGGCTCATGAGTTATAATTGGCAACTTAAAGATTGGCCGAATTTCACTTACGAATTAACGGCCACAACAGAAAAGAACCTCTTCGCGTTCGCGGAGAGGACAGGCCGTGTGAGCGGCCTTATTGAAGGACTGGCTGAGGCTGCGAGGATGGAGACGGTCATCGAAATGATGGTGTCCGAAGCTGTAAAGACTTCCGAGATAGAGGGCGAGTATATCAGCCGCAGGGATGTAAAATCTTCTATCCGTAATAACCTAGGGTTATCAGCACCAAAAGAGCAGGTGAATGATAAAAGGGCGGAAGGTGCTGCTGCGCTTATGGTCGCTGTGCGAGATCATTACAATGAAGCACTGAGCGAAAAGATGCTCTTTGAATGGCATGAAACTCTTATGGTCGGGGACAAACGGATTAAGAAAGGCGCGTGGCGCACACATGAAGATCCGATGCAAATCATCTCCGGTCCGTTCGGAAAAGAAAAAGTTCATTATGAAGCGCCACCATCTGCACGCGTTTCTGATGAAATGAAAGCGTTTATCAGGTGGTATAATGACACTGCACCAAATGGTGATAAGGAAATCGACAAGTCGCCTGTCCGTTCGGCTCTGGCGCATGTTTATTTTGAGAGTATTCACCCGTTTGAAGATGGTAACGGACGTATAGGCCGGGCCATATCGGAAAAAGCGCTTTCTCAAGGGGTGGGGAGGCCAATTTTACTAAGCCTTTCTGCTTCTATAGAAGCCAATAGAAATGCTTACTATGATGCTCTCAATGCCGCGCAATACACGCTCGATGCAACTGCTTGGGTTGAATACTTCGTGCAGACGTGTCTGGACGCACAAATTCAGGCAGAGGAAAAAATCAACTTCACGCTCAAAAAGACGAAGCTATTTGATCGTTTTGAAAAGACTATGAATGAGCGGCAGTTAAAAGTCGTCCGGCGTATGCTGGAAGACGGGCCGGATAGCTTTGAGGGCGGAATGAGTGCTAAAAAATACATGGCTATAACTAAAGCCTCTAAAGCCACTGCAACTAGAGATTTGCAGGACTTAAAAGAAATGGGTGTTTTAATTCCTGAAGGCGGCGGGCGTAGCGTTCGCTATAAGGTGAATATGGATTAAATATGGCTGTTATTGAAGGGCAGATAGAGCCGCTTCATTTGCAGCAGGCTATAAATTTCCGTATTTGAGGCACACTGCTATTGGTTCCCATTTTCCTGATATGCAGATCGTTGAGGAAGATAATGTTGTTGCTATGAATGAGGCTTCAAAATGACAGGAGACAAACAAGCCATGCGCGAAGTATTGCCCTGCCTTCTCGTAAACAGCTTTATTTTTTAGAATATTTATCATCTCAAACTCCCTTCTGTATGTGAAAACGGCTCTGAGATTTCTCTCAAGAGCCGGGGAGTTAGTAACCGTCCATCGAACGGCGCAGCGTATTCACGCGAACGCTATTGTATTTCGCCGCCTCCCCGACATAAGTCGAGAAAGCAGCATCATTGATAACGGCCCGATGCTGTCTTGGGCCGCGATGGAGGGGTTACTACGCCCCAGATCGCTCAAAATGAACAATCTTGCTGGGTATTGGCGTAAAAGAGCAGAAATTACAATGAAATCTGTACTTTAAAGTGGTATTGATAATCATACCCTGAGAAAGTGAGGCGTAATGACCAGACAAAATAGGATTGTCTTGTTTTTATTTTTTATACTAGGGATTTTCGGGCTGTTTTATCTAAGTTCTGGAAATATAATCCCTGTAGGGCAGACGGACACAATACTGTTTGCTTGCCTCATGATGCTGGCGTTTAGCATTTTGTTCGTAGAGCATTTCTTCACAAAACCTGCTGATGTATTAGCATCCAATATCGCTATTTTGCTTATGCTCTCACCTTTGAGAGAGCACTTAGATAAAATGGGGATTTGGTACACTATTTTTTATTCTTACAATCTGGTGCTTCTATTTTCTTCTTTTACCGCTCTGTTTTTGCTGGACTCGGATAAGAGCGAAAAATCTTTTGAAAACACACTCTCTTCAATTTTGAAAAAATTTGCTGTTCATTTTGGTAACGCTAAAGTGCTGTACGGAGGGCTGTTCATACTCACAATGCTTTTCTATGTGGACTCGCAATCAATCGAGTTCTTACTTCTTTTTTTGTTTTCCTCTTTAATTTTATTTTGTGAGCCTAAAAAATTTATTGATGAAATCAGCATTAAGAAACATAGGGCAGGAAATGACATTGGAGAAATCATCGGCGTTCAATCAAGAAATATATTTCTTACAAAACTGTTTACAAAACGTGTGCCCGTAAAGAGATTTGATTTTGTTCAGTTTCGATATGCTATGGGCTCTGAAAAAACGCTTCATCGCGGCATGATTGTAGATAATTACTTTCTAAACCAAGAGCAGTGGGTAAAGGTTCTCTCTAATAACGAAATCAGGCAAGCCTTTGCAGAGTATCCTGAGGATGAAATTAAAAAAGACAACATCCTTTACAAGCTAGAACAAAACGAGGAAAAGCCCGAGTTTCTTGATAGATTTGTTGGGGTGGTTATCGATGGCTCAACGATACAAAGACTTCGTTTTGAATACGGCCAATATGCTAAGATGGGTACAATTTCCGAGGGAGCCCTTCTTACTGTAAACATCCGAAATACACCTGTTCTGTATCAAGTTGTACAGGGCATTACGGAAGTTGAAACGCTAGAATCGAAGAATGAAAGTGGTTTTATTGTAGGTGAGGCTGTGCAGTTAGGGGTTTGGAATGCAGATAAAACAACTTTTGAGAAGTTTGGCTGGGTTCCTGAAATAAACTCCCCTGTTTATGTAGCTCCTTCCATAGACGAAGTTAATGCTGGGGAAGGTGAAACTGTTGTGGGGTCTATTCCTGATACAAATTACCCTGCAATTCTTCGCATGGATGAAGCTGTAACACACCACACCGCCATTTTAGGCGTTACTGGAGTTGGTAAATCTGTTTTCTCCAGACAACTCATTAAAGACATTGTTGAAAATGATACAAAAGCGATCATTGTTGACTTTACTGGTGAGCACAAAGACAAGCTTCAAAGTGATTTAGCACCCAAACTAATAATTCCTTCTGGGACAAAGCTTGCAGACTATAAATCAAGGATCAAATCCTTTTTAGATTCAGATGAGAAAGCCGCTATTTTTGAGATACCTGATATGGCTGACAGTGCAGGCATGTTCAGAGCAATAGACGCTTTTTTCAATAACATTTTTCTAATAGCAAAGGAAAACAAGGCGAATGAGAATTTGCAAAAGATATGCATTGTTTTAGAAGAAGCCCATACGGTTGTTCCCGAATGGAATTTCATATCTGAAAGAGAATATCAAAATATTGTAAATCGGATTGCTCAAATAGCTCTTCAAGGTCGAAAATACGAGGTTGGCTTTATCGTTATTGCTCAGAGAACCGCAAATGTAGCCAAGACCATTCTTACTCAATGTAATACGATTATTGCCTTTAGACAGTTTGACAATACGAGTAGCGAATTTCTTGCCAACTACCTTGGGCCAGACATGATTAAGGCTTTACCAAGCCTTGAGGATAGAACCGCGATTGCAGTAGGTAAAGCTTTCAAAGCGAACATACCTATGATTTTCCGAGTTCCTGATATAGAAGAGAATTAAACAGAGGTTTTGATGGAGTTTGTGCGTAAATTAAACATAAGGAAAAATGAGCTGCTTGAGAGGGCTAAAACTATTCCTGGAACTGGTAATAAACAGCACTTTTGTTTAAAAGCCATTTTCATACATGAGGGTGATAAATGGAAATACTTGGTTGGAACTTGTTCGGTAAGCAATGACGCACAATCTGATTATGAAGAAAGATATAAAGGTTTCTGTTTTGCAAGAAAGACTTTAGAGGGCACTCTATCAGAGGTCATAGAACAGCTATATTCTGGCTATTCCTTACACAAGGACATGCCGGATATCAAATTCTCAGAAGATGCAAATTGGGAAGAAGAGCTCATTCCAAGTCATGCTTCAAAAACAAAATATCCTGTTAGGGTTTATACATCTAAGGTATCTAATGCCAACAACTTTAACGACACTAAACTTATCGGTTATCAAGCCAAATTCCACTCTTCTGCTAAAAAACATATAAGAGATTTTCTAGATTTATTAGGGCCATTAGATCGAAAAGATTCTAAAGAAGGCGGTTTTTTAATAGGTCTAGAAGATACAAGAAACAGAATATCAATAGAGGATAATTCTCTTTCGATTGATGTCAGGGATAAAGAGATTTGCTTGGTTGGCGAGATAAATCGGAGAGATATAAAAACGTTTAAGCTACAAGAAAATGTCCCCATCGATGAAATAGAAACTGTTGAACTGTTTTTGCTTAATAAACAAGAAGAAGTTCTGGACTACATGTCTTCTTCCGAATGGCCTCATGTTTATCTTTCATCCAAGGATATGAGGGAGGTGGACGGATATAACGATTACGGGCCAATAATTCAGGAAGGTGAGGGGAGTCAATGTGAGTTCAAGCCATATATTGCGCTTCAGGCAAACCAGAATTCTAAATTTTATCAAATCATTAGAACCGTGTGTGCTTTTTCTAATGCTGAGGGGGGATATTTATTTATAGGGGTGAATGATAATGCTGAAGTAGAGGATATTACGGTTACTTTGCGCAAAGATTATAAATGCGAAATTAATCAAGCAATAGATAGATACATTGCCGATATAAAGAAGCGACTTAAAGAAAACATAACGAAAGATGGCTGTTTTACCGTGCATTGTGAAACAATTTTTTCAAAACCAGTCGTCATTATCTCCGTAGAGCCTGTAGATGATATAAATACTGTCAGAGGAGAGCGAACAGCATATGTTCGCAAAGGAGCCTCTTCAATGAAGATGCTTCCAGAAGAGATACAAAGCCGAAACAGGAAGTCGTTATTTTAGATAAAGTTAATTGGCAAAGTGTAGGTTCATGAAACAATACGAAGGTAGTGCTAAATTTGGTGAATTTGATATCCCATTTCATTCAATGCCCCTAGCAGGGCAGCTCAGTTTAGATGGGGGGCGTACGAGCCTTGAACTTTACTCAAAAGAATTTTTTAATTTACTCGAAGTTAACGGAAAATCTATTCACGGCGTTCTTAATGACAAAGAAAAAATATCATTAATTGATTGTGTAACACCAGAGGCTCCAGGAAGTGGTAGCCGATCAGGTGAAAGATATTTCTTCTCAAATATATTTCCCCACTACGTTGTTTTTGGAGACAGTCATCTTGATCCAGAGCAAGAGACAATACTTTCATTGGGCTTTGTAATAGAGGATGCATCAAGTCTTTTTTACGATTTTGATGCCTTTGGAACGATATTAAAGGATGATTACGATAGCAAAGCTCTTTTAGAACAAATTTCAGAGACGCGAGAAAGGTCTTTCCAAGTAGGAGAGCATCCTGAAATTTTCTATTTCACGGGGAAAGATGAGGTTTTCAGCTCTGATACATGTTGGGGCAAAATTTCAGCTTCTCATCGACCCGCGTGGTCTTTTCCATCACCCGATGGTATCAGTATGAAAAACAATATTCCCGTAAATATCGAATTTGAACATCCTCATAAGTTTGAGGAAGCGGTGAACAAATTTTATGTTTTGTTAGGTTTTTTAGAAACTATTTTAGGGCAGCCGCAAAACGTAACCAGATTATATGTTGAAACAGCAGAAACCAAAGAACATCATGATACTCTAGAAATTTATTGGTGTATGCGCCCTGAGTACAAAGAGTATTTAAGCGATAGGAAACCTCATCCTGCTGATGTTTTAGTTAATGGGGGGATGGCACCCGATAAATTTTCTTCGGTTTTAAAAGAGTGGCTGGAAATCCAGTCTGATAGACAAGAAAGCCGTGCTCGTTTTATTCAATCTTTTAGAAACCAGAATAATTATACGATTGACCGACTGGTAGGGGCCGCCAACATGTTTGATATTCTACCGGACAATGCTGTCGGCTCCCCTAAATCTCTGTGTCCGGCATTAAGTAGGGCAATCGAAGTGTGTAGGGAAACTTTAAACAAAGTACCGCGTACTCAAGAAAGAGATGGTGTACTCGGAGCATTGGGTAGAGTTGGTAACCACAATCTTAAAACTAGAGTAAAGAACAGGGCTAAATTAATAACAGACAAAATTGATAAATTTCCTGAACTTGAGCTAGTTATAGACCAGACAATAAATTGTCGTAATTTTTATGTTCATGGCCCGTCTAAGAAAGAAAAACTTACAGCAGAAGATCGCTCACACTTCAGCATATTCTTCACGGACACCTTGGAGTTTGTCTTTGCGGCTTCGGAGTTAATTGAGGTCGGTTGGGATATTGAAGAGTGGGTGTCCAAAGGTTCATGTTTATCCCATCCCTTTGCTAGATATATTCATAGTTACCCTTCTTATTCCAAGGAACTCCTTGAAAAAGTGCAGGGGTAAACCAAGTAAGTTTTATTCAGGGAAATTGTTGAAGTTTTCAGGCCTGCGATACCCTGAAAGATCAAACAATGCTTCAAAAAAGTCTAAAAGAAATCTCTGAATTTCCTCTTCGCTATCGCCCTCCAGAACTCCTCGGTACATTAATTCATTTTCGTGGATCGGGCCGCGCAAACCATCATCATAATCTTTTGGCACTCCTAAATACGCTTGATTAAGGCCTACAGCTCCCGCTTCAATGGTATAAGGTGGCTCTATTCCCATACCTTTGGCAAAATTAATATAGTTGGGTAAGCTTTTGATATAGATGTCCTCTAATAGCTTGATTCTAACAACAACTTTACCTTCATGGTTGATTACATGCGCTGCGTTAATTGCCCATATTTCTCCGTTACGGAAAATTTGTGCAGAACTTTTTATTGCGTTTTGAGTGTTGTTTTTTAAATCAAAGGCAATCGTTCCATATTTATTTCTGCTGTAAAAATAATTATGCCCAGATTGAAATGGAAATAGCTTTCCTGATTTAACAGCTTCAAATAAAGAGGTGACGGGAAGCGGTTTTTCTTGTTTTTGGGTAGGAATCAAACGTAAGTAAAATGCTTTTTCTTCTGTGTAAGCACAATCAGTATTATCGTCAAAGTCTGGATCTCCAACCTGGCCCAATGCCTCTCCTTCTTCAAAATAGAAGCATTTAAATTTCGTTGAAGGTGTTTCACGAAAGTCAGTGGCAGATTGTTTAGTTCTTGGTTCTGGTTTTGATATAACAGCAACCTTTAGTTTGTCGGTAATTCGTGCCGCCAGTTCTTTTGGCTCCATATCTGCAATAGGCAGATAACCTGTAGTAGGTCGTATCCCTGGTATTTCAGTGTCATCAAACCGTGCAGGTAAGACATAAGATTCGCTGTCTTCAAAAGCCCTTGCTTGTGCGCTTTCACGTTCATGATTGGTCCATAACTTTTCAGCATAATGTTTGGATAGAAACATGACACAATAGCGCGCTTTTTTTCTGTAGACCTCATCTAAGTGGACGTATAGGTCTTTTCCCCATAGATCGACCTCTTCAAATTTATCGTAAAAAACTTTTACTTCAGATGCTTTTAGCTGTTCCGCTACTTCTTCAACATATTCTCTGTCTTCACCAGCGAATGAGAGAGCTACGTCATATTCATAAGCTTGATCTGTTTTGCTCATAGTCGTCGTCCCTTTTTGTTGTTGGGCTTTTCTTTTGCTAAGAACCCTCTTTGCTTTTGTCGTTAGTGGTCCATCTATGCTCTGTTTATCTGGAGTTTCTAACTCAAAGGTAAGCTCCTTAATAATAGGCAGGTTCAAGGGCATATCGCTTAGCCATTGAACAAATTCTTTAGGCTTAACTTTGCATGAAAAAAAAGCTTCTTCTCTCTTTTTTTCAATATCCGTTTGATCAACATCCATTAAATGGTCATCGTATTCGAATAGCTTCAAGTCTCCTGTTTTTTTTGCGTCCTCAACATACCCTCTGATGTTTTTCACGCTCTCTTTATATCGAAGAAAGCCAATCTTTTTTTCATTGCTAAGTTTGCTTCTATAGCCCAACGCATAAAGCAATGCATCAGCCATAGGCCACAATGGTTCGTAAAGGCGCTTTTTGATTTCCTCTGCCTTCACTTTGGGGAAATTTCTTTTTGTTTCCTCGCGTGAAAATTTGCCATAGTGGTAATATTCAATTTTCTGCTGATTATCACGCATTATATATTCGGGTATGGTGTAACCTTGTTCTTCAGCCCATACTAGAAAACTGACCGTGTAGACTTTGGATATTTCTTGTGTGCCATTTTCAAAAATATCTATGTCTAAATCCTTGTCAAAAATCTCTATAGTGCCGCTCTCTATAGCTTTAGTAGCCTTTTCGTAACATTCATGAGATTTTGAATCAGACTTCAAAATCTCCTTTAATGTCTGCATATATTTTGTATCACGATAATGATAAAAAAGATCATTAACCTCTTTTACTCTTTTTTCTTCGTTGTCGTACTCATGAAAGAGATACAAAACAAGACAAATTAAGGGTGCTTGGTCGGGAATTGTTGGTGTAGCTTTTGCTCGTATGGTTAGCAATTCTGTGAGAGCGTCCGACATGATGCGACTCTATGATTTGAGTTTGTTGATTGTTTTTAAAGTAAAATATCCTGTAGGAGATATCCATAAAAAAGTTAAACTCGCAGTGAGTGCATAAAACCTGAGATTTTTCTCAATGGCCTAGCGCGTATTTGATAGTATGAAAACGTTACCCTCCCCCTTAAATTTTTGACATATTAAAAAAACAATGGATAAAAAAGTAGTTAGAGCTAGTTATGAAAGTTGTCTGGATGCTACAGCCAGACTAGCGTCCTATGCGACCTCTAAGCCTTTTTCTGGCGCATCAGAAATTAATGAACGGCAAGATACTCTGGCAGCAGATGATTTAATTGCGTTCTGTATTCATGCACGCCGATTAGTTGAGAATGTTGGCTTAAAAGAACTCCTTAACAAAACTGCTATGGAAACTAGTGATCGGTCATTGATTTCACTCTGGAAAATTATTGGGTGTTTAATTCATCATGATTTGTTGATGATTTTTAGATGCGAAACTCGTTTTAAAATGCTTCAAGCAAGCCTTACTGGTGCAACAGGTGAAGAGTTTTTTAAGATGGTTGAGTCTGAAATTAAAACTCCGGCTTATTCAGAGCCTATTCCACCACATGTTTTGTTTAAATCTGATAGAATTCATTACACGCTCATTAATCTTGTGCGATTCATGCAGATTTTTTCACAAGACATCCTACCAGCAGTAATAGACAAGGCACTCGATCAAGGGTTGTGTTTGCTGGATGATCCGCTACAGGATATGACTGAAGAGGAGCGTGTCAGAGCTTTATCTAGAGCGAAAGTTTTAAAAAGTTGAAGTTTTTCCCCCGGGTAGGCTCGTATTTTCGTTTTAACGACCCGATGGCCCCCAGGGGGTGGGGACACGATTAAGTGATGGCGGGTCGATATATTTCCACTATTATCCGTATAAAGCCATGCAAGGAAATCAGCTCTAGGGGCAGATTCAGGGGCATGCACGAAAAACAGAACAGGAATTTAGGTTTAATTCCAATCAGTTCCCCATTTATTTAGTATCTTTATACGGGATTCGAACCCGTGTTGCCGCCGTGAAAGGGCGTTGTCTTAGGTTTCTTTACGAATTATTTGTATGGTGGGCCCGGCGAGACTTGAACTCGCACGTCCTTACGGACAACAGATTTTCTTACCAGCTACGGCTTTCGCCGCCTTTAAAGTTTGTGGTCTGGACTATCCCTTCACCATAACCGAAGTCTTAGGTGCTGCCCGTCTAGTCTCTACACCTTCCTTCCGTTTCCAAAAGGCTTGGCTCGGGATTACCATTTAAAAGGCTTCCCCGACTTTGAGCAGTTCTACATCCCGCGTTTCCGCAAGTGCACTCAAATTGTTTAAGTCTGCAGCGTCTACCATTCCGCCACGGGCCCATTTCAGGGAATATTCATAAGCGGATTAGGCCTTTAACACAAGTGATTATGACTCTTAATCCTTGGGTTTTTTCGGCTTTTTCTTTTGTTTTCGGACGTTGATCGCTGATGCATCCAATGTGTTTTTGAGGTGCACGGCGTAATAGCGTTCGATCATCTCCACGCTGGTGCGACAGTTCTTAGCCACTTGGTAAATGTCCGCTCCTTCCATAAGGCGCAGACAGATATAGGTGTGGCGCAAGCTGTAGGCTGTTCGCACGTTACCGTCACGATCTGTCTTTAGATCAAGTTCTTCCAGAACCTTGTTCAGAAGGCGAGGGGTCTTGCCAAAGACTTGATCGAGGGGCCGGCCATTATGCCTCTTTTGCATCCGTTGGAAGGGCATCACGGCCCCCGGCATGGATTTACAAAAACCAACGCCGCGCTTGCCGCGCACTTCAATTTCTAATAGGCGTGTGCCTGTATCTTGGTCTGTCACGATCGTGACATCCCTGTATTCAAGGCGGCCGGCCTCGTCAGGCCGTAAGCCTGTGTTCGCCATGAATAAGACGTAGTCATGTAAATCCTCGCAGGTCGTTCTATAACGCTCCTGCTTCGGATTCCTCGCGCGTTCGCGCGTGGCTTCATAAAGCATTTTGTATTCTTCGGGGGAGAACCAAGCACGGTGCTTGATCTTCCCTGACGTTTTGTAGGGTGGGGTAAGGTCTGGAATTGCATCAATCCAGCCATAACGATGCGCGGTTTTCAAAACCATGCGCAAAGTTACTGTTTCATGGTGAAGTGTGCTGCGCGAGGGTGTTTTTCCATTAGAAGTGTTTTGCGTTCTCTGGATACGGTATTCCTGAACCAGTCCTGCGCTGATCTCTTTCAAAGACATTTCACCGAAAAACGGATTTAGGTGATTATGAATGCGTCTTTCATGCGATTTAGCGTACCGCTCATTGCGGTGTCCGGCTACGCTGAGCTCATACTCGCCTACAAACTTTTGAGCGGCTTCTGCGAAGGTCTTACCTGAGCGTTTGGCTTTCGCTGTGGCGGCCTGTTGAGGTTGCCTGTAAGCGCTGGGGATGCTGGCGGGCGCTTGTACCAAGACTTCGTCTTCGCCCCTAAACCGTCTGACAAGGTTGTCTATGCGGTTGTCGCGTCCGATTTTCTTGGCCTCGACATAGACGGCCATATACCATTCCCGCGCGAAG
The DNA here is from genome assembly GCA_016764775.1 of Alphaproteobacteria bacterium. GTDB lineage: Bacteria > Pseudomonadota > Alphaproteobacteria > Micavibrionales > Micavibrionaceae > TMED27. The sequence goes on along the minus strand of JAESRE010000020.1, from coordinate 5,739 downwards.
TCTATTGCAAGCTGCAGATTTTCTTCCTTGGTTGATACGCGGTGGTTGCTGCCGTTCATGTAAGTGGAGCATTGCCAAAAGCGGCTGCCGCGCCGCTTATAGACGTGTACTTTGTCATCTAATATCGAATGTTTTTCCATCTTACACACCTCCATCAGATTTTTTAGGTGCAACAGATTTGGCATCAACTGCACCTAGGTTTTTTGTCATAAAGCAAAAAATCTGCTGCGCCTTACACGACCAAAAGTGTGTAAGACTTGTGTAAGTATATCGAAAAAAGGTTAATGCTTTTAACCTATTGTTATTATTAAGTTTTTTGTGATTTTGGGAAGGGTGATATGATTTTAAGTCTGCAGCGTCTACCATTCCGCCACGGGCCCATTGTTTTCAATCTTGCGTTTGTGTCAGCGTTATTACGCCGCTCATGTATGTTTTATACATTTCGCTTCTTATGCCTAGTCAAAAACGCAATCTTTTCAACATAGTCTTCGCTTTATAAAGAAAGGGCTGTGGTGATGCAATCGGCAATCTGCTTATCCTGCAATGCGTTGCTTTAACGCACGGTTTGTCAGCTTTCTGGCCAGAGGGAGCAAGCGCTTGCTGTCCAGAATGTTGTGTCCCGCCTTCACGTGGTCGTCCATGAAGATAATCGGTTTGCGGCCCAACCCTTTGACTACTAAAGGCGGTCTGGACATGCGGCATATGCGCCCATCACGGTTTTTAAACACACAGCCATCCATGTTTTCGACGGCCTGAAAGTCCAGAGAGAAGCATGACAGGGTCGAGAATCGGGAGTGGCTTATAATGGTGCCAAAGATATCGGTTGCGCCGAAAGAGGCATCGGAAAAATCGCAGCCCGTGAGGTTGCTGTCGTAAAAACAGGTGTTGTAAAGCGCGGCCCCTGAAAAACGGCAATCCTTGAAATAGGCTTCGGACATATTCGCGCCGGTCAGGTTGGCGTTGGAGAAGTCCGCGCCGGGCATAATAGCGTCATCCAGATTGGCGTTGCTGAGGTTCCGGTTGGACAGGTCGGCATGGTTTAAAATGGCCTTTCCGGCCACGGCTGTTTCCAGGCATGTTTTAAAGTTTTCAAAGAAGCCTTCGAACAGAACGGTATGTTTGTCACGTGAACGAATTTGATAGTGCTTCATAAAGCATCTCTCCCCAAGTCTGCGTTGTATTGATTTTTCCACACACATCACCTCTCTCATCTTTGCATTATAAAAATAACCCCACGTTATTTGTTATAATGTGTACACGTTTTGTTTTTATTTCAATCAATAGTTGCCAAAAATTAATTGTTGTCAAGGGAAAAGTATACTTTAGGCTAGCCCCGTGGCTGGATTTAACGGATTTCCGCCATATTTTGATGTTGTGAATATCAAGCGCAGAGCTTAGTTTTTAAACCTATGAATGAAAAGGTAGCATCCTCTACAGCCAAGGGTATTAGCGTCATACAGGGCTATGCAGAACGTTTGCCGGATACGCCCGGCGTTTACCGTATGCTCTCTGAAGACGGGGAAGTGCTGTATGTGGGGAAAGCAAAGTCCCTGAAGAAGCGCGTTAGCTCTTACACGCGCACGAATACGCTTTCATTCAGAATTCAACGCATGGTTGCGCTGACTCGGGTTATGGAGTTTGTCCATACGGAGACCGAGGTCGAGGCGCTTTTGCTGGAATCCAATCTGATCAAAAAGCTGCAGCCGCGTTTTAACATCCTGTTGCGTGACGGTAAGTCGTTTCCTTATATCCTGCTGCGGGAGGATCATGACTTTCCGCAGATCGTAAAACATCGCGGTGCGAAGAAGATCAAAGGCAAGTATTACGGGCCGTTTGCAAGTGCGGGGGATGTAAACCGTACAATCGCGATTTTGCAGCGTGTGTTTATGATCCGCAATTGTACGGACAGTTATTTCGAGCAGCGCTCCCGCCCGTGTTTGCAGTATCACATCAAGCGGTGCACGGCCCCATGCGTCGGGAAGGTCAATAAAGAGGACTACGCCGCGCAGGTGGAAGAAGCGGAAGATTTTCTGGAGGGGAAGAGTGATGCGATCAAAAAGCGCTTGTCCAAGAAGATGAGTGCGGCCAGCGAGGACATGGATTACGAGCAGGCGGCGGCGATCCGTGACCGCATTCGGGCGCTGGCTTCTATACAAACCAAGCAGGACATTAATATAGAAGGTTTAAAGAATGCCGATGCCTTTGCTCTTGTCCAAAAGGAAGGCACCAGCTGTGTGCAGGTGTTCTTTTTCAGGGCAGGGCATAACTATGGCAACCGTTCCTATTTCCCCACGCACGGACAGGATGACAGCGAAGCGGAAATCATGGGGGCGTTTCTGGCGCAGTTCTACGAAAACAAGCCGACGGCCAGTGAAGTGCTGGTTAATGTCATGCCCGAAGGGAAAGAGCTGTTGGAGGAAGCGTTGACCCTTAAACTGGGAAACAAGGTTTCTGTGGCCAAGCCTGCACGGGGGATGCGCAAACGGGTAGTTGAATTTGTCGAGCGCAATGCGAAGGCTGCGCTTGATCGCAGGGCCAGCAAGCTTGCGAACGAAGATAAACTGATACGGAACGTTGCGGAAAAGTTTGATATGGATGAACCGCCGAAACGTATAGAGGTCTACGATAACAGCCATATCTCCGGCACGAATATGGTTGGCGCAATGATTGTCGCGGGGGCGGAAGGGTTTAATAAAAACGCCTATCGCAAGTTCAATATCAAGACAGCCGATGAGGCGGATGATTACGGCATGATGCGCGAGGTCATAGAGCGCCGTTTTAAGCGTGCTCTGAAGGAAACACCCGATATGGAAGGGGCGGATTGGCCTGACTTATTGCTGATAGACGGCGGTCTGGGCCAGCTTAACGCTGTTAAGGAGGTTCTGGAGGATTACGGTGTGCTGGATGCATTGACGGTTGTGGCGATCTCCAAGGGGCCCGACAGGAATGCAGGGCGCGAGCAGTTTCACATGATCGGGCGCCAGCCGTTTATGCTACCCGAAAACGATGCCGGACTTCATTATCTCCAACGGTTGCGGGATGAAGCGCACCGCTTTGCTATCGGCACGCATCGGGCCCGTCGTCAGAAGGAAATTACCTCATCGCCGTTGGATGGCGTGCCCGGAGTCGGTGCCAAGCGTAAAAAGGCCCTGTTGCATTATTTCGGTTCGGCGAAAGCGGTTTCCGGTGCGGGGGTTGAAGACTTGCAAAAAGTCGAGGGGATTTCGAAGGCGGTTGCGCAAACAATTTACGACCATTTTCACTAATCTAAGAAATAACTTTAACTCACAAAAAATTTTGCTGGAAAATCAGCTTTTTATAAGAAAAGCCTCAAAGATATCTTGCGGGTTCTAAGGCCTCGTGATACGTTCCGAAAAATCACAATATTCTTTTAACAACAGCAGATACTGATGCGTATTTGCCTTACTTGAGAGGTTTGCTTCCATGTTTCACAGAGTAAAGTCTGAAGGACAAGACGACGAACAACAAAACACATCCGCAACGCAAAGCGAAACAAGCAGCGAAAAAGCGGCACAAGATAATAAACCTGCAACGTCGCAGGCACCTCAGGGACAAACCACTCAAACAGCTGACACTACTCAAGACCAGAAGGACGAAACCAAAATGACCGAACCTGAAAAAACACCATCACAAGAACCGACGCCTGCGACTACTTACCAGCGCACGCCACAAGCCGCAGTCCGCACAGGCGGTTACCCGGGTGCATATCCCGGTGCAGCAGCAACAGCCGCATCTTCTTCTTCTACAGAAGCATCTGCATCTGACCGTCGTCTGACAATCGGCCCCGGCATTACAATGTCCGGTGAGATCGAATCTTGTGATTATCTTCTGGTTGAAGGTACGGTTGAAGCCGCTCTTAAAGGTGCGAACGTCCTTGAAATTGCCGAAGCCGGCGTATTCTACGGTACTGTTGAAATCAACGAAGCCAACATTGCTGGCCGTTTCGAAGGTGACATTACTGTTAACGGTCGTTTGACGATCTCTTCCGGTGGCGCCGTGACAGGCTCCATCTCCTACAAGGAAATCGAAATCGAAGCAGGTGCTACTGTAGACGGGAAATTGACCCCTTTAGCAGCAGCGCCGGCGACGGAGGCAAAAAAGCCGGCGCAAAAAGCTCAAACAAAGCCAGCAGCAAAAAGTGAAAAGGCTCCTGAGCCTGCCAACAGCGATGGCGAGCTCTTCAGCAAGACGGCTGCAGCGGCTGAATAATCTTTAGAAAAGATTTTTCTTGGCTTTTGCCTAAAAAACAGGGTATACACCCCCTCATACAAAATAATACAGACCAGGCTTAACGGCCTGGTTCTTGTTTTAAAACTACGTGTTTGTTGGGAACACAGGGTTAAAGCGAGAGCCATCATCATAATTTGGCCGCTTTAATAAAAAAAATAATATGAGTAAAAAACATTTGAGCTTTATGGGCGCGTGCCTTGCCACGTGTGTTCTATTCGTACTTTTGCAGTTTTTCGCTGCCGATAGACGTGATGCTTTGGCGTCCTCTTCGTCTTTTAACGGCCGCATGATCGTCGAAGACGGTCGTTATACCCTGCCGCAGAAGAGACAAATCCGTCAGATGGTCCTGCGTGACCAGAAAGAATTACTTAACCTGACAGGTTCAGAGATCCGTGCGATCCTCGACCAGCCTGAGCTGGTTCGCCGCGATGCACCGACAACCGTGTGGCAGTACCGCAACGATTCATGTGTGGTTGACCTGTATTTCACCACACCGAGCCCCAAAGCCTTGAAGGCGCCGGTTGTTCATTACGAAGCCCGCGCGCGTCATGACGACGTAACCGATGAGTTCGCGCAAACCAATTGTGTGCAGTCATTGGTTCGCGACACAGCGCCAAGCCGTTTCGTCAGCTTTGAATCAATTTATAAATCCCAGTAATTACGCTGTTTTCTCTTTGAAATTACAGAGATCATAAACGATGCATGATCCGCAATCGGGCGTGCGTGCCTTGCATGTATAGCGGCCGTGCAGGATCAGCCAGTGGTGCGCGTGGAGTGCAAATTCATCAGGCACGACTTTGAGTAATGCCTGCTCCACCTGATCGGGGTTTTTACCCTTGGCCATGCCCGTGCGGTTGGACACGCGGAAAATATGGGTGTCGACGGCCATTGTCGGCTGTTTAAACACAATATTCAGCACTACGTTGGCGGTTTTTCGACCGACACCGGGAAGTTTTACCAGTTCATCACGGGTTTGGGGGACTTCGCCGTCATATTCATTCACCAGAATTTCAGCCATCGCGATGACGTTTTTGGCCTTGTTGTTGTACAGGCCGATGGTCTTGATGTGCTCTTTAAGGCCGTCTATGCCGAGATCGAGCATTTTCTGCGGTGTGTCGGCAATTTTAAACAGCTCTTTGGTGGCTTTGTTTACGCCTGCATCCGTTGCTTGGGCGGAGAGGGTAACGGCGACGAGCAGCGTGTAGGCATTGGTCCATTCCAGGTCGCTTTTCGGGGACGGGTTTTCTTTGTGCAGGCGCGCGAAAAATTCGTGAACCGCGTCTTTGCTCATTTTCTTTGTTTTGAATTCAGCCATACATATTGTGAATACGCATATAGCGCAGGAAGCTCAAGAGCTTATTGTCCGGCTTCGGGGGCGGTCGGGGTAATGGCGGGGCCGTTGTCCTGAACGTTGAAGCCGAGTTGTTTGAGCAAGGTCGGGTGACCGGCCACGAGCGGGCGCACGGCCAGTGTGTCGTCGTTATAACG
>JAESRE010000019.1 GCA_016764775.1 Alphaproteobacteria bacterium | reverse complement strand
GCCTTACGCTACGCTTGAGTCACCACACATGGTGGCTAACGCATTGAAACCAAACCAGTGACTAACTCTCGAACTGGTACCATCATGTGGGGCAGGTCACATACATCCGCATTTAAAATGTCCTATTTTCTTTACAAAAAAATCGCCGCATTGCAGTCTGATAAAGGGAGAGTAACTATTATGAAAAAAAATAACAGTGGGGCCAATACCTCTAAAACCATAGAACTCAAAACAATTCTGGTCGTCGAAGATGACCGGTCTCATAGAGTGCTTCTGGACAAAATCCTTCAAAATGCAGGCTTTCTAAGCGTTCTGGTACAGAACGGCATCGACGCGCTTGAACATCTTCAACGCGGCGAAAAATACGATTTAATCATCATGGACTGGGATATGCCCGAACTCGATGGTCTGGATACTACACGGGCCATACGTGCCCGCGAACAGGTTGAAAACTGTAAGCGTATACCCATTCTGGCATTTACCGCCTGCCGCAAGACAGGCGACCGCGAACAATGTCTGGCCGCCGGAATGGATGGCTACTTACCCAAAGATGTCTGGATGCCTGGCAAATGCCGATCATGGATGGACACGAGGCCATTACGCAAATCCGCAAACAGAATTGGGGCAAGGACCTTGAGATCATCGCCATGACCGCCAATGCCATCAAGGGCGATCGTGAAAAATGCCTCAATGCAGGCGCGGATGATTACCTCAGCAAGCCTGTGCGCCTTGCCGAAGTACTGGCAATTCTGCACAAATACGTGGATTCATCACGCAGTCGTGTAGCCTGAAAGTTTTGAAATATAAGAGAAAATGGCGTCCCGTACGGGATTCGAACCCGTGTTGCCGCCGTGAAAGGGCGGTGTCCTAGGCCTCTAGACGAACGGGACGCACCGTAAAATGTCGTAAGGCAGCGCCTTTATAATGGTTTTAAGATATTAAAATCAAGTGTTTCTTTAAACTTAAAGTCATCATTTCGACATTTATCAAAAAAAGTGGCGGTGACGGAGGGATTCGAACCCTCGAGGCGTTGCCGCCAACCCGCTTTCCAGGCGAGCGCCTTAAGCCACTCGGCCACGTCACCGCACTCTTTAAGATCGCGCGACATTACCCTTATCATCTCGAAAGCGCAAGTGTAAGATATGAAGAGAGGCAATGATCCGTGGGGGACATCATTAAGAGGGGCTTCATTTGCGGGCAGACACCTACACCACCATAAAGGTTTTAATGACGGGGCTTGTTCTGGCGGTTCTCGTCAACCTGCCTTTCTACGCGTGGATTTTTAACAAAAAATGGGACTGGGCCACGGGCTTTCCGCTTGGCTGGCTCGGCGCCGGCATGGTGTATATGGCTACCTTTTTCCACGAAATCGGCCACACATTCTTCATGTGGTATTACGGCTACCCGACCATTCCGATGTTTGATTTCCAGCATGGCGGCGGGCTGGCGCTCGCACTTTCGGAGCAACAGGTCGGTATTATCATCTTCGTCTGGGCCGGGTTCGTATTCGGCATCTGGTATTTCCGTGAAAATCTTTTCATGCAGATTGTCCTCGGCCTGTTGCTGTTATTAAACTTTGCGACCGCCTTCAACCGTTTCCACACCGTCGGGATGGATTTCGGCGGGCCCGCCTTTGAACCTTTAGTCGCAGGATTTTTATTATTCAGAGCTATTTTTGATCTCGCCCCCCGTGGAATTTTCGAACGCTTTCTGAATGCCTTTTTCGGCTTCGGCCTCATCATTCAGGTCTTCATAAATGCTTACGGGCTTATAAAAAGCGAAGCTTTTCGCCTCGTCTACTATGAACAAAAAGGTACCCACGGCTTTGGTGATTTTGATAAAATCGCCCAAACCCTGTTTTGGGATTTTCAGGAAGTCGTTATGGTCTGGGTGGTTCTGGCGGCTTTATGCCTCGTAATTCCGTTTTTACTGCCCATGTTTATAAGCACTAACAAAATAGAAGAATTTTAGGCTCTTTTCCCGCGAACAGTTGCCTGATAAACTTATAGAAGTAAGTTAACTTTCCTAAAGGCACCATCATGCGCGCTTTACCCGTTTTTCTCGTTCTTATTCCTGCGATAATCGCTCTGGGAAACGATATATACCTCTTTACCGAAGTCCGTTTGGAAGACCAGATATTCTCCATCGACCTTCTCATGGAAAAATTTAGATTCAGCGCTCTGGGCTTCATCTGGACACATTACGACATTGATTCTTTCAAAGCCGCCGTGAACTCGATGCCGCCGGAAGATTGGGCCAAAGTCGACAAATTGCTGACCTTTAAAGCCTTCCATCTGGCTATTGGTTTTGCAGTCGTGATGATCGTGCTGTTCTACATACTGAAAATGTTCGGTGTAGGGCCGTTTGTCGGTGACGAGCAGGCAAACAAATCCATATCCTTCTCCAGACAGTCAAAAAGCGGCAGCAAGGACAGCTTCAGAGCAGGCTCTAAATCCAAGAAAGTGAAGTACAAGCGCAAATAATACGCTTATTTGTTGCGGTAAATATCTTCGCTTAAGCTAACGATCTCGCGGTCAATCAAAGCCATATCTTCCGGACGTGAAAGACGGTGATCTCCATCATCGACAAACACAATGTCCACTTCGGAACCTGTAAAGCTTTTCTGGATTTTCACGGCTGATTCCCATGGCACATCTTTATCCAGCATGCCCTGAACCAGACGGATCGGGAAAGTAATGTTTTGCGGCAAGCTCAGCAGCAGGTGCTTTTTCGCCTCTTCGTAAAATTCCTTGGTAAAAATATACGGCTCGTCGCTATAGTCATTGGCGACTTTCGTGACGCCTTTGGTCATTAAATCCGCACGCTGTTCGTCCGTCAGACGGGCATCAAACATCTCTTCGGTAAAGTCGGGCGCTGCGGCTACACCAACGACACCCTTAACAATGCCGCTGCGGGCCTTCGCCAGCAAAAGCGCAATCCAGCCGCCCATGGAGGACCCGACAAGCACAACCGGCTGACCCGCATAATAACTGGTCACATGGTCGAACACATCCTGCGCATCCTTGGCCCAGTCGCCGATACCCGATTTTTCGAACACACCGTCCGAACGGCCGTGTCCACGGTAATCAAAGCGAATATACCCCTGGCCGCGCTGTATACATCTGTTTTCAAGATAAGTGGCTTTTGTGCCGTCCATGTCAGAGCGGTATCCGCCACAAAACATGATAATTGGCTTTCTCAGGCCTCTTTCCTCCGGCGGAGTGAATATATAAGCGAGATTGGGTGCGTCTTCGCGTTCGAGAGTAGAAGCTTTGGAAGTTTCGGCGGCATTTTCGGTACCCATAATCAGTCCTTTTGCGCGTTGTGGTTTGTTTAGATATTCTTGCTAAAGCGTAATCACCCTATTATAGATAGACAATCTCGGGCAAGCTTGCCAGTCTAATACTGTCCTCTTGAGCCCATAAAAATACAGAAAGGCAATATGAGCGGATTTCAGACACAACCCGTCATCATGCAGATCATCCCGGAACTTGGTCCCGGCGGTGCGGAGCAAGGCTGTATTGATATAGCGGCCGAACTTGTCAGAGGCGGCGCGCAGGCCATTGTGGTCTCGAACGGCGGCCACCGCATCCACGAACTGGAGCGTATTGGCGCCGTGCATATCAACATGCCCGTGCATTCAAAAAATCCGGTCGTCATGTGGCGCAATGTCGGCGCCCTGCGCAAACTGATCAACCGCTATGGCGTTAACATCGTCCATGCTCGCAGCCGCGCACCCGCATGGAGCGCACATTACGCCTGTAAAAAAACCAGCGCCCATTTTGTTACAACCTGTCACGCTCCCTATAACATCAGCGGCGAAGCCAAAAAGTTTTATAACAGCTCGATCGCCCATGGTGAGCGCGTCATTGCCATTTCAAATTACGTCGCCGAATATCTGCGCCAGCACTACAAGCTGGATAACCGTACAATCCGCCTTATCCCGCGCGGCATTCCAATCGAAAAGTTCCACCCGACCGCCGTAACGCCTGAGCGCCTGATCACACTGGCGCAGGAATGGCGCATCCCCGACAGCGCCAACATCGTCATGTTGCCGGGCCGATTGACCCGCTGGAAAGGACACATGGTTTTAATCGAAGCCATGGAACGGCTACAGAAAAAAGACCTCTTCGCCGTCATTATCGGCTCGGATCAGGGCCGTACCGAATACCGCAAAGAGCTGGAAGAAGAAATCAAACAACGCGGCCTTGAAGGACGGGTCCGCATGGTCGATCACTGCAACGACATGCCCGCAGCCTATATGCTCTCCACAATCGTGGTGTGCCCGTCTACAGACCCCGAAGGTTTCGGCCGCGTCCCCGTAGAAGCACAAGCGATGGGTCGCCCCATTATCGCATCCGATCATGGCGGAGCGCAGGAAACCATTTTACGCGGACAAACCGGCTGGCTCGTCCCGCCGAGTGATTCAAACTCCATGGCCATGGCCATAGAAGAAGCACTGAGCCTAACCCCGACGCAACGTTCTATGCTTGCCACACGAGCCATGGCCCACGTCGCGGAAAACTTCACCAAAGCACACATGGCCGACAGAACACTGGATGTATATGCCGAACTGCTTCGTGAAGAGTTCGCACCATCAAACGGCAACAGACCTTTCCACGGAAACCAAGAACAGCCCATACGCATGTCTTAGTAGTCATGAATGGCCCAAAAAGCATTCTGGTGATCAAACCGGATGCTTTCGGTGATTTTATTTAAGTATTCGGACCAATCGCCGCTTTTCTGGACCACCATAGAGACGCGCATATAAAATCCATTACTACTGAAGGTTTTAAATATTTTACCTAAGAATGCGGCAATCTCAACGACACCATCATTGATAATCCTCCCCGATCATTCAACATGTCGGTTGGCTGAATTTGCACAAAACACTCAACATCGAAAATTCACCCGCACCGAACGCGGAAAGATCCAATATCATTCAAAAATACGATTTGAAGGTTTTAAAAAGAGAGGAAATGCTGCAGCACTTTGTGCTCCGCAAGGAGCAGAGCAAACAATTTTCAATAATGCATTAGCGTTTTTAGGAGAAATGTTTTGTGTCAGGGCAGTACATGTTGTGCAGAGTCGTTAGGATCTCTTTAACATCACTGGAGCTCAGAGAATAGTATATCGTCTGTGCATCCCGCCTCGTTTTCACAAAACCGTCTCGACGAAGACGTGCCAAATGCTGCGAAAGAGCCGATTGGCTCAATCCGATCATTTCCTCGAGCGCCCCAACGCTCAACTCGCCTTCTTTGTCATTATATAAAGCACAAATAATCATCAAACGACGTTCGTTTGAGAGTGCCTTTAATGTCTTAACGGCCTTTTTGACTTTCTCATCTATGGGTTTTTCTTCCATCATCAAATGCGCACTTAAAATTTCTTAAACGTTTTCTAAGCAATAAACGCAGGCAAATTTATAAAATAATTTTTTAAAAACACAAAAAACATTTAGACGTATGCATATACGCCGTATCATTGATGTACGCAACCTTAAATTACCACATGTATTGTACAAAATTCAATCAGAACACTATTAATTATTTTATGACTACAATTTCACGCTCTTGCCGCCGCCATCTTTTTGGTTAAACTATAAAAAACACAGGATCAGACGAACATTGGATACTCTTAAACGCCGCGGACTTATGTATATTCTGTCTTCACCTTCCGGTGCAGGCAAGACCACGATCACACGTGCTCTACTGAAGCAAAACGAGAATCTTGTCCCATCAATTTCGGCCACAACCAGACCGCGACGAGCGGGAGAAGTGCACGGTCAGGATTACTTCTTTGTCAGCAAGGAAGAATTTCGTGAAATGGTGGATAACAACGACATGCTCGAACATGCGAAGGTATTCGAGAATTACTATGGTACTCCACGCGCCCCTGTCGAAGATGCTTTGCAAAACGGGAAAGACGTAATTTTCGATATCGACTGGCAAGGAACACAGCAACTGTTCGAACTCGCCGCCGAGGATCTTGTCCGCGTCTTCTTGCTACCTCCGTCAAAGCAGGCACTGGAAAAACGCTTACGTGAACGTTCGCGTGATACCCGCGAAAGCGAAGAACAAATTCGCAGCCGTATGTCGAAGGCCGCCGACGAAATGTCACATTACACTGAATATGATTATGTGATTATCAATGATGATATCGAAAAGGCCATCGGTCATGCGCAGCAAATTCTCGAATGCGAGCGTCTAAAACGCCGACGAATCGCAGGGCTTAGTGACTTTGTTCGGGGCCTGATGGGGGGGCTTTAGCCTCTTCCAGAATATTGACGAAATTCTGTATAGACACATCAAGCTTCCGCCACTTCCCAATGCGGCTTTTATCGGTATCGATGTCTTCGGGCCGTGCCAGTGTAATTTTAAAATAATTCCCGTGACCGGAGAGCTTCACTGACGTTGAGCCTCTCTCCACACCCACGGCATCACGAAATGTTTGCAACACATCCTTGTGAATACGGCTACCGCCCTTTTCGTTTCGCCGTGCTGTCTGCATAAAGGCAAAAAGATGCGACCCGACCCCGAAGGCTTTGATCTTTTCGAACACTTCATCACTGAACACGTCCTCGTTAAAACAGACCAGCTCCCCCGTGCCCTGATTAAACAGCGTAATATAATCCTGATCGATCAGCTCAAGCCATTCTTGAGGCAATTTGAACGTGCCCTTTGCATTCACGGCGACGTCAAACTCACCACTTAAAGTCGGGGGCTCTACATTCTCGACCTCTCCCAACGGCAAATCCGGCAGTTGTTCCAACAACAACTTTTGCTCGGCATCCTTTGGCGCTGGCAACAACAGGCGGTGAAATACCGGACGCTCCGTCGGCGCCACGGTATGGTCGATATGAATATCACCTATAACCTTGGCTATATCTTCCGCTGTGGCGTGAACCCCCGCTTTATCCCTGATTTGTTTCAACACGTCATCGAGTACGGCATGATCCTGCTCTCCAAGCGCCGGATGTTGTCGACCCGATTGGTGAATGCCTTCCAATATCTCGGGGCTATATTGCAGACTTTCCAGAGCGCGCCGTGTGCGTTCAAAACGTTCACCCATTTGTGGGCGGGCCTCATCGTCAATTTTAAGACCGGGCACAAACCAGAACGAATTCGACACGCACGCCATAACTGCCTGACCGTCGCGCTCCAGTATGAAATGGCTGTTGGGCATTTCCTCCTCACCCGGAGCACTCCATCGGCGCATGAAGCCTTCCCACAATTCGGGCTCGTCCATGAAGCGGTCATATTCGATATGCTTTACAGGTAACCGTCGGTAAGGGTCGGCATCCATCGCCGCCTTGTATAAAAGCTGCGGCGGAATGAAGGTGGCTTCCGCATGGCCGACAAGAATCTGCTTGCCCTTATAATCGAGTTTCAGATCACGGTTGGTAATATTGTCCTCATGGCTCAACAAAATGACGGCCTGCCCCTCAGCAACCTTTTGCTCGACTGCATTCATTTTATCGGTAAGCGCGGTTCGAATATTCGCATGACGGGCATCTGCCCCGCGGCCATATCGGTAAGGCACGAAAAAGGCATCCCTGTTATCGCCACACCAGATTTGCAGCGCATAAAGATAGCGGTCTTTTAATTGTTGTAATGCCATAACCTTCAGGATATCTCCCGTTTATAAAGTGCAGGCACTTTATAGTTATGGTAAATTTTTTGCAAGTTTTATAAAATCGGAGACCTGAAGCTCTTCGGCGCGGCTCTGCGGGTCCAAACCAAGCTTTTCGAAATGCTCTTGATAGGGTTTGAGCGTTGAACGAATCATTTTGCGGCGTTGTCCGAACGCCTGTTGCGTCAACTGCTCCACCACATCAAACGCAGGGGCATCGGATTCAGGAGGTCTGGGCGTAAACCTGACAACGCTGGACTTTACTTTCGGTGGTGGTGTAAACGCAGCAGGCGGAAGCTCCATAACCGCTTTCGTTTCACACAACCATTGTGAAATCACCGACAAGCGGCCATAGGTTTTATTCCCCTTATCCGCGCAAATCCGCATCGCGACTTCTTTTTGAAACATCAAAATCATTTCGTCATAACAGCCCGGCGATTCCCTCAAATCCTTGAGCCAGCCAAGCAGCAATGCCGTAGCGATGTTATACGGCAAATTGGCGATGATAACTTTCGGCCCCTCACTGATCGTTTTCAGATCAGCCTGTAATGCATCAAGTTGCAATATTTCCAACCGTCCCTGCGCCGCCTCTTTCAATCCCTGCAAAGCCTCAACAGCGCGGGGATCAAATTCAATCGCAACGACTTTCTCCGCATGGGTCTTGAGCAATGACCGCGTCAGTCCGCCCGGACCCGGACCGATCTCGATAACGGTCTTACCGCTCAGGTCCGCAGCCTGTCGTGCAATTTTATCTGTCAGATTTTGGTCGAGTAAGAAATTTTGGCCCAGTGATTTTTCCGCACGTAAACCATGTGCGGAGATCACCTCCCTGAGAGGAGGAAGACTTGAAAGCGCCTCAATATGAACGTTAGAGAGCAAGGCGGTTATCGATGAATGATGTCGCCTTCAGGTCGAGCAGAAAGCGCTGGGCTTGTCGTTCCAGACGCATCTGGCCGATACGTGAACGGACTTCCTCACGGTCGGGTAAATTCTCGGGCGTCAAAACACGTGTGTCACGCACATGCAGAATGTGAAAGCCCGCGGAGGTGCGAATCGGATCACTCACACCGCCTGTTTCGATAACAGGCAGAACAGCATCCAACTCTTCATCCAGTTGCCCTTCGGTAATCCACCCCAGCGCACCGCCCTGTGATGCACCGGCAGATTTGGAAAATTGCTGCGCTACGCGAAAGAACGGGGCCTTGCCGCCGCGAATTTCCTGCACCAGCTTACGGGCCAGATTGCGGGCTTCCGTTTCGCCTGTACTGTCATCGATCGGCAGAAAAATCTCCGCAACAAAATATTCCTGCTTGCCTGTATTGCTATGCATACGGCTCATAAAATTATCGACATCGCCATCGGTCACCGTCACCTGAGGTCTGACCACCGCCTGCACAGTTTTACCCCATGCAATTTGTGCACGAATCTGGTCGCGCATGGTCGAAAGCTTCAAGCCGCTGCTTTGGATGCGCTTACGGAACTCCTGCGGATCAATTTCATTTTGTGCAGCAATCGTATCAATACCGGCTTCTATTTCTTCCTGTGAAACTTGAATCTCGTTGCGGCGCGCTTCCTGCAATCTGATTTGCTCATCAATAAGCGCATTGACGATTTGCGGACGCAGCTTGTCACGGGTGTCTTTCGTATTCGGCAAACCCGACGACACCATGATCAACTCCAGACGGTCACTAACATCGGAATATGTGATCGCGTCTTCATTAACGACAACGGCCACCCCTTCCTGCATGGCAAAAGCAGGCGTCGAAGCCGTAGCGAAAAGTGCAGCGGAAAGTAAAACAGTCAGGATTGTACGCATAGTCATAACCTAAATTAAAAATTGTCCGGCTTTAACCGGCTTTAAATACCGTGTAGCGCCCACCCGGACGGTATGTTTCCAGGTAATGCGGCAACACAAGATCCATACCGGTCGGCTGTATGCCAAGCTCCGTAAAACCTTCGGAGTCCGGTGAAACCGTGTTGTCGGTTTTAAGCAACTCAACCTGATCGGGTGTTAACGGCGGTACAGGCAACAGGCTTAACAAACGGGCCTGTATCTTTGCAAGCGGATAGGACAGAGTAACGAGGAAACGTTTACGCCCTGTATATTCGAACAAACGCTGGTAAATCTCCTTGAAGCTCACCTTCTCGGGACCACCCAGACAATATGTTTTGCCCTTGGTTTCAGGGTCCTGCAAAGCCTTGATCGCCGCATCGGCAATATCACCGACAAAGACAGGCTGGAATTGCGTCACGCCACCGCCAATCAAAGGTAAGGCCGGTGCAAACCGCGCCATTTCGGCAAAACGGTTGAAAAAGTCATCATCTTCACCAAAAACCACGCTAGGACGCAGAATCGTCACATCGGGGAAATTCGCCTTAACGGCCTTTTCACCATCCAGCTTGCTTTTCGCATATTTGGCCAGACTGTCATTAACACCGAGCGCAGAGATATGAACAAAGGATTTCACATTGTTCTTCGCGCACGCACCCGCAATCCGAGCGGGAATATCGACATGCGCATGCTGGAACGTCTGCCCGCCCTTCTCATACAAAACGCCGATACAGTTCACGACATAATCGCAACCCTTCACGGCTTTCTTGATACTGTCCGCATCATTGTAATCGCAACGAACGGGAACAACCTGCCCGACCACACCGGCAGGGCGCAAGAAATAGGCACGCTCGGGAACCCGCGTCGCAACCTTAATGGTTACCCCGCGCTTGGCCAGCTCACGCACGATCTGGCGTCCTATGAAACCGGTACCTCCGAAAATACAAGCAGTCTTGTTATTCATTGTTCATGTATTCCTTATGTATTGCCTGATAATATGGCCCTTCAGGCGCCCAAAAACCAGAGTCTTTTCGCGGAAAAAAGCTGAAACCTTATGGCCGACCATAACGAATATACAGATATGACCAAAAATTTACTCCTCATCGCGGTAATTGCCGCCATCGTAATGCTTGGAGGCACAAAACTCCATGCGCGCTTTGGTGGTTTTGATACGAATGCAGTGACCGAACCCGTCGTTGTGGAGCTATTTACATCACAAAGCTGCTCATCCTGCCCGCCTGCGGACAAAAATCTGGAAAAACTGACTGAAAACCCGAACATCATTGCTCTGGGCTTTCATGTCACATACTGGGATCACCTGAGCTGGAAAGATACATTAAGCCAGAAATTCGCAACGGACCGCCAACGGGCCTACTCCCGTCATGTCGGGAAAAGCCGTGTCTATACGCCGCAAATGGTCGTCAACGGCACACGCGAATTCGTCGGCTCCCGCAGCGGTGACATTGCATCTGCATTGAGCAGCCCATCAGCCGTAAAGCCAATCGCGGTCTCAACGGACACAAGCAATATCCTGACGCTGGAACTCCCCGCGCTGGAGAACGGCAATTACACGCTCTGGATTGCCGGTATTCAAAACAGCCATGAACAAAACATTCCTTCCGGTGAAAATCGCGGGCGGACAGTGACATATAAAAACGCCGTGCTCGATTACGCATCCGCCGGCCAATGGGACGGAGAAAAAGGAACAAAACAATTTGAAGGCTTCACTACAAAAGGGATTGACCGTTACGTCGTTCTGGCACAGGAAAACGGCTACGGCCCTATCAAAGCCGCCGGGCAAACCGACTAGGGACTAGTCGTGCTTCTCGACGAAGCTGTCCATGACGCGTTTTTTCCCCGAATGGTCAAAATTGATATCCAGCTTGTGCCCGTCGATATTGATAATCTTGCCGTATCCGAATTTGTCATGAAACACACGGTCACCGCGTGAAAACACTGTGCCGTCCTCGCTTCTGGTTTTGCGGTCATGCACTTGGCGGCGTTGTTGCACTTTCGGGGCAAAACCGCTCGAATCCCAATGGGATGAACGCCCCGCCCCCGCTAAGCCCATATCGTTACTGACCTCGACATAGTCTTTCGGCAACTCATCAACAAACCGAGAGGGAATGGCATTTATAAACTGTCCGTACATACGGCGGTTGGCCGCGAAGGAAATGTAGGCTTGCTTGCGCGCCCGCGTGATACCCACATAAGCCAGACGGCGCTCTTCCTCCAGACCTTTAAGGCCGTTTTCATCCATCGTGCGTTGAGACGGAAACAACCCTTCCTCCCAACCGGGCAAAAACACGGCGTCAAACTCCAAGCCCTTCGCCCCGTGCAAAGTCATGATCGTTGCAAACTCGCCTTGTGAATTATCCTGATTTTCCAGCACCAGCGCCACATGCTCGAGAAACTCGGGCAAGCTTTCATATTCCTGCATCCCCGAAATCAATTCTTTCAGGTTCTCGATACGACCGGGGGAATCAGGGTTCTTGTCCTGCTTCCACATCTCCATGTAACCGGATTCATCCAAGACCTGTGCGGCCAGTTCGGCATGGTCCGTCGAATCAACCAATGTGCGCCAGCGGTCAAAATCATCCAGCAACTTCATCAGCGTAGTTTTAACTTTCGGGCGCAGCTCGTCCGTCTGCGTTAGATCCATGATCGAATCGTAAAGGCAAATCCCCTTGCTCCGTCCGTACGCGTACAGCGTTTGCACCGTTGCATCACCAAGCCCCCGTTTCGGCGTATTGATAATTCGCTCCAGCGCCAAATCGTCTGCGCGCTGCGCAATCACGCGCAAATAGGCCAGCGCATCCCGAATCTCCATCCGCTCGTAAAATCGCGGGCCGCCCAAAACCTTGTACGGCAAACCCAGCTGGATAAAGCGTTCTTCAAATTCACGAGTCTGGAAACCGGCGCGAACCAGAATAGCAATTTCGCTTAACGACCATTGCTTACGCTGCAATTGTTCAATCTCTTCACCAATCCATCGAGCCTCGGCCTGTCCGTCCCAAAGACCGCGGACCTGGATCTTTTCACCCTCGCCCGCGTCACTCCACAATTCCTTACCCAGACGGCCTTCATTGTTGGAAATCACAGCATGCGCAGCTTTCAGGATATTGTTGGTCGAACGGTAATTCTGCTCCAGACGGATAACACCCGCCCCTTCGAAATCTTTTTCAAACCGCAGGATGTTGCCAACCTCCGCACCGCGCCAGCCATAAATCGACTGGTCATCATCCCCGACACAGCAAATATTATTCGACCCTTGCGCCAATAACCGCAGCCACAAATACTGCGCTACGTTCGTATCCTGATACTCATCGACAAGGATATATTTGAATCTGCGGTGATACTCTTCCAGAACGTTCGGGTCGCTCTTTAGAATCGTAATCATGTGAAGCAACAAATCACCGAAATCACAGGCATTGATGGCCTTAAGCCGTGTTTGATATTGCTCGTACAACATCTTCAGCTTACCGCCTGCAATCTCGCCTACATCGTCCATGCTCACTTGATCGGGCGTCAGGCCACGATCTTTCCAGCGGTCGATATAGCCGATCATCGCTTTCGGCACCCATTTTTTGGTGTCGATATTGTTCACTTCCATCAGCTGTTTGAGCAACCTGACCTGATCATCGGGATCGAGAATTGTGAAATTGCTCGCCAGCCCGACAAGCTCGGCATGACTGCGAAGCATTCTGGCAGCCAACGAGTGGAATGTGCCCAACCACCAACCTTCAACAGGCGCACCGCCGAGCAAACCGCTCACCCGTTCTTTCATTTCCTGCGCTGCCTTGTTCGTAAAGGTCACCGCCAGAATTTGTGAAGGATATGCCCGCCCTGTTTGCAACAAATGCGCAAGCCGTGTGGTCAGAACGCGTGTCTTACCCGTGCCCGCACCGGCCAGAATCAACAACGGCCCGTCCAGCGTATTCACCGCTTGCGCCTGCTCGGTATTCAGACCCTGCAAATAGGGCGGGAGAGTGTCATCATTTACGGAAGGCATAGCAGAAGATTCACGCATCATTATTCAGTCGGTTGTCCTAAGAAACTTTGGTCATACCAAAATTTGGTCAAGATTTAAGCTTGTTTCTTTTCGCTTTTGGCAGGCGCAGCCGCAATCTGGTTACGACCATTATGTTTGGCAGTGTAAAGCGCAGAGTCCGACCGCTCAACCAGCTTATCGAGGCTTTCACCCATAACATATTCGGACACGCCGCCTGACAGGGTTACCCGTCCCAGCGTATCGCCCGTATTGCGGTTCACAAGTTCCTTACCTTGCACAACCTTACGCAATGAATCGGCCACTTTAATACCGCCCTGCAATGTGGTTTGCGGCAGGATAATGGCAAACTCTTCACCACCGTAACGTGCGGCCACGTCACGACCTTTAACGCCGTCGATCAAGGCCTGCGCAACAAGACGCAAAACCTGATCCCCGACCTGGTGGCCGTAGGTATCGTTAAAAGATTTGAAATGGTCGATGTCGAGCAACACAAGACAGAATGTCATGTCTTCGCGTTGTGATTCTTCGGCAATGCGCATCAACTCCGCATCAAAAGCCTTGCGGTTAGCCAGATTCGTCAGCCCGTCGGTCAGAGCCTGCTGGCGTACAAGCTCGAGGTCACGTTGCAATTCCTGCATAACGGCCGTCGAACGCTCCAACTCTTCTTCGAGTTGCTGGTTTTGTTGTAAAACGCTGCGGGTGTTACCGATAACGGTCTTCAGCGTCTCTTTCATTTCTTCGGGCGAGCTTCTGTCACTTAATCGTCCGCTCGCACTCTGCAACATCTCACTGTATTCATGTGTGATGGCTTTCACATTGCCGACACGCTCTTTTACACCACGGATGGTTTCCTGAATCTGGTCCCCGGCCTGACGTACGCGCTCGTTTTCCTTGGTATCGCTCAAGAAGCGCTGGTGAATCTCGGCGCATGTATCATCTGTGATTTTCTGCTTGTTCGCGATCAGAATATCGATCGCGCGCACAACCTCGATATCGGCCTCTGCATAGTAGCAGTACCAAAGCTCGAAATTCTGGGGAACCTTTGATAGGCCTTCCTTGTGAATCCGGTCAAGGGCTTCACTGGCGTATTCATTGGCTTTTTCTTTTGTATGCGAATATTGCACAAGCGTTAGTTTTATCTTTTTCAGTTAAGTGAGTTTATCAAGCAGGCCTTTGTCACAAAAGCGAAATATCCTATCTGTGCTCCAAAAATCCATTTATTTCTTCGACTTCTTCCATTGTATCAAACAAAGAAGCCGGGTCACTATACATAAAATGCTCGTCACGACAATATACGAACTGTTCCAGCAAATCCTTCCAAAACCCATGGTTGTTAAGTAACCCTATAGGCTTCTCATGCAGGCCGATTTGCTTCCATGTTAGGATTTCGAAAAATTCAGCCAGAGTCCCCAACCCGCCCGGCAAAATCAAAAACGCATCCGATAAATCCGCCATCTTTTTCTGACGTTCATGCATGTCTTTTGTCACATGAAGCGCGGTCAGGTCTTGATGCCGTCTTTCGTGGCCGGATAAAACTTCGGGGATTACACCCGTAACCTCTCCGCCTTCTTGCAAGGCGGCATCGGCGAGCTTTCCCATGATCCCGCTGGCAGCCCCACCGTAAACCAGATGAATATTTTTTGACGCTATAATCCGCCCAACCTGTGCACCAAGGCGATAATACCGCTCCTCCAGTTTGGAAGACGACGAACAAAAAACACATACGGATTTAATAGAATTAGCAGGGCGATCGCTACTGTTCGATGACATAGTTCTGACCGTCCCAGACTACGGTTACGGGCATACATACCGCTGATTTGTCACTTGTTTTGCGCGTCACTATAAGTCTGCGGTTACATGTGCCGTCCGGCTGCGAAGCGGCAACAGCATTTTCTACGTCTTTCAATGTGGCTTCCTGCCCGTCAGTCGGCATTACGGGTGGTGGTACATCAAACAAAAACGACATAATCCCGCTGCATCGTCTGACATCCTCCGCCGCGCCTTGATCGTCAGGATTCGTATCAACGGTCGTATCGGGAAGCACGAGCAACGTGCTATGCGGTCTGCCTGTTGCTGGGTTTTCGGAAACGGCAATCACCGTCTTATAGACGGATTCGTTCTCGTCATATATCAAGCCTGCAATAACGAACTCCGCATCATCATCACAATCCAGATCACCTTTGCTGAAACCGCCGTAATGCCAATAGACATTCTGGTAATGCTCGGCAAGAGCGTTAACCCAGCGCGGTTGCTGTGTCGATGGCGGCTCACCCAAAACAGCAGATCCTGTTTCGGCATCCAGTGTCCGTTGCAAGGCGTCAATGCGTTGACGCGTGAGACGCGTTCTACACTTTATGCCTTCAAGACGTTTCAAGGCCTGACTGCTGAGCGCCCGCGTTTCCGCTTCACATTCACGATCACGGTATTCAATCCAGAGCGTTTGCAAAGCCTCCAGACTATCCAGACCGTCTGCGGATTTGCGCAGGCTCAGGGCTTTGTAAACATCCTTGAGCGCATTCTGGGCATTTTGATTATTTTGATTTAAGCATCGCATGACATCAGCCGACGTAGCAGCCGTCTGACAATCTTCACTGACCTGTGCCGAAGCTACCGGGGAAAATACAAAAACAGAAAGTAAAAAAATGAATATTATACGCATCGTGTCATACGTGTTGCTTTGACACTCATGTATATCAGATGTGGTTAGAAAATAAAGAGGCCTGTGTCGTACGGATTACGCGCCGGCCATACTATCGAGAGTGGCTCCTGTACGGGCCAAAGCCAGCAATTCAGCTTCACGGTCGAAACCGACACTGTCTTCATCACGGGAGAGGTCTTTGCCGCTGCCCACAATTCTGTCGCGTTCGGATGCATCCAGAGACGCAATCGCGATACGGCCAAGGCTCATTGGGTCATCACCTTCAGCACCAACCATTTCAGCAGGCGGTAATTCACCGGCCACTTCTACACCATCAGCGGTGTAAGGCGTTTGAAGAGCCAATTGCTCTTCGGCTGCTTCGATTTCACCAAGTTTGTTATCGACAGATGTTTCCAATGCGTCCAATTCAGCCAGTTCAGGCCACGCCGCACCAGGATCGTTTTCGTTGAAATACATGATTTCTTCCAAAGCATCCGGATGCTCTTCCAGAAGAGCGCTCCAGTCTACTCTCAAAGCATCTGTTGTCGGCGCCTCATCGGCATTTACAATCAAACCTGCAAATGTATTTGAATCGTTTTGTTGCTGACCGCTGTTAGCCTCAAGAGTTTCGCGAATAGTCGCCAAAACCTCTTCTTGCGGGCGATCACGCATACCATTGGCAATATCGCCCATAAGGCCGACACCACCAGAGGAATTGAGCATATGTGTTGCTAAAGAACCGCCGCCTTTAATCTCAGGCACGGCACTAATAAACAATTCTGCAACGGAATCCGGTGCGATGCTTGTATCGGGAAATACTTCGCCCTCATTCACACCATTAGCGCGTGCAGCAGCAATAATCTCGGCTTGAGCAGACTTAATGGCATCTACAGCAGCAGTTTTCGTATTTTGTATATTGTCCTTGGCACTGTTGAGACCGACTTTTGCTTCATTGTTAGAAGGTCTTTGAGATGCTGGCCCTTGCTGTGCGGAGCTGACCACAGCCATGGTCGTGTCCACATCAGGACTCATATTAATGTTAGTAACATTTACATGGGAAAAAATTGTCGTGCTGGGGGTTGCGGCGACTTGCGCCTGCACATCAGCACCTGAAACTCGATTATATCCGTAAGTTAAACTCACGCTTACACACCCTTAATTATTTTTTTGTTCCTACTAGTATAGGAGCGCTTAGTTAATTTTTGGTTACTATTTAGCGCAAGCCCTTTATTTATAAGGCTTTGATTTATATTAAGAATATCAAACATACGCAGTTTCCACAATGAAATTTGATTCATATATGGGAAATCAGCGGCGTACAAGCAAATTATGACAAGCTTGTGCGGCGATAGCTTAACGCTTCCGCAACATGTATTTTCCCAATTTTTTCAATTGTTTGTCCCGTTTTTACCGATTCAAGATCGGCAATCGTGCGGGCAACACGGATGATTCGATAATAGCCACGGGCGGAGAGTTTTGTGCTTTGCATCGATTTTTCCAATAATTCCTGCGCGTTATCATCGAAAATGCCGATATTCGCCAAAACATCGCCTTCAGCCTTCGCATTTATCGAATACGGCACATTGTGCGCTGCATAGCGTTTTGCTTGAATTTCACGTGCCGCCGCAACCCGTGCGGCCACATCCGCAGACGATTCGCCTGTCGCGGCTTTTAAATCCGCAACTTCCACGGCGGGCACATCGACCTGCAAATCCATACGGTCGAGCATCGGCCCTGAAATCTTGGCCTGGTAATCACCCGCACATCTTGGCGCCTTGGTGCATTCAAGATCAGGATCACCCAGATGCCCGCATCTACACGGGTTCATCGCGGCGATCAGTTGGAAATTGGCAGGGAAACGCACATGCCCGTTCACACGGGAAACCAGCGCTTCTTTTGTCTCCAGCGGCTGACGCAGCGATTCCAGCGTCCCGCGCGCAAATTCAGGAAGCTCATCAAGGAAAAGAACACCGTTATGCGCAAGGCTGATCTCCCCCGGCTTAACCCGCTGCCCACCGCCAATAAGCGCAGGCAGGGACGCCGAATGGTGCGGATCACGAAACGGACGGTGTTTGAGCAACCCGCCGTCGGGCAATGACCCCGCCAGCGAATGAATCATGGAAACTTCCAACGCTTCACGCGGAGATAAAGGCGGCAAAATACCGGACATACAGGACGCGAGCATCGACTTCCCCGATCCCGGCGGTCCGATCATTAGAAGGTTATGCCCGCCGGCCGCGGCAATCTCCAATGCACGTTTGGCGCTCTCCTGCCCTTTTACCGACGACAGGTCGGGCAATATCCGCCCGTCTGCATCCTGTAATCGTGCCTCGGGGCGGTTCATCACTTGCGTGCCTTTAATGTGATTGATCAGTTGCAGCAAATCCCCCGCCGCCAGAATATCCAAATCCCCCGCCCACGCAGCCTCCCCGCCGCAATCAAACGGACAGATCAGGCTGTTGTCATTCGAAGCCGCATGCATCGCCGCGGGCAATATGCCCGTCACCGCACGGATCGATGCATCCAGCGATAATTCACCCAGCACGACACAGCGCTCTAAATCTTCTTTGGGAATAACCTCCATCGCCGCCAGCAACCCCAGCGCGATGGGTAAATCGAAATGGCTGCCCTCTTTCGCCAGATCGGCAGGGGCCATGTTCACGGTCAATCGTTTGGGGGGTAACGCAATGCCAAGAGCATGCAGGGCGGCACGAACACGCTCTTTACTCTCCGCCACCGCTTTGTCGGGAAGACCGACAATCGTGAAGGCCGGCAAGCCGTTACTGATCTGCACCTGCACGTCGACGGGCTGCACATCAATGCCCTGAAACGCGACTGTGTTAATCCGCGCGACCATAAAACTCTCCCCCAAATAAAAGCTATAAGTGTTTTATGGCATAGGAATCAGCAAAAAGGAATGCGCTTTAGGGGTTTGGCAGGACCGTCAGGGTTGTTCTGGTGTCACTGTCCTGCGGTCTGTGTTTATTATTCACCTGCTCTTCGGCTCCAACCTTGAAAAACCCCTTAAACTTCCCGCGTTCTTCAAAGTTGTACCAGCTGCCATCCTCGGTTTTAAAATGGTACGCGTTGTCATCGCCCGTGCTGCAGTCCTCATCAACACGGCACACACCGTAATTGGTAAACCCGCGTTTCTTCGCATTCGGGATCGCCGTGATATCCAGATACACCACCTGCCCTTCATGCCTTTTTATAAAGGTCTTGAATGGGCCGCCCTTAGGTCCGCGATCGACAAAGCCGGTAAAACTCGGGTGCCCCTCTCTCAAACCGATCTCGGGTTGATACGGCCCATCTTTACGCAAACCCCATTCATCGAAATCATCAGGCCCTTCATTCGCTTTGCGCTCCAAAATCGCATCAAACACGGCATTGTTTTCGGGATAACCTGCAAAATCGGCAAGCGTCTCTGTATTCCGCTGGCGAATACCAAGCAACAACGCAACCAGCCCCTTCTCTCCGTCCATCATCGGGTTTTTACCGGGATACACATCCAGCTCGATTTTTTTGCGGGCAAAGCCGAACTCGCACTCCCATGACGGCCTGCCGCTATTCAACCAACATCCCGAGACAAAAAGCGGCAAGATGCGTAATCTGGCATAGAACATTGCTCTATATTCATTGATCGGCTGACCATCGAGTATAAAGCTGTATGCGGTGACATGCAGTTTTCTGTTGTCCGTTGCCTCTTTCTCGATCTGTATTTGCAGCATCGGCTTTTGCGGTTTTTCGGGACTCATGAAAATACAGGCATTGGGTAGCGGATTGCGATACGACGACGCGACAATCGTGCGACCTTTAATCTCTTTCAGAGTTTGACAGTATTCCCCGGTTGCCAGACGTTTGGACATATATCCTTCCGGCTCGTGTGGGCGCGAACCGAACGTCACGGGCACGTCGTACTCTGACACAAACGGAATTGTGGTCACCAGCGCGTGCGCAGACGGATCATACTGCGCAATCATATTCGGGTTGTCCGCCGCATATTCGACGCGCAAATTCTCGATACGCATGCCTTCCAACACATAGGAACCGTAATAGAGAAAATAAGGTCCGATCGCGGCCAGCAGAAATATGCGCGGCAAGCGGCCTCTTAAAACATCCACCACCAGCGCCACCGCAATGATATGAACCATAAAGCCGATCCAGATCGGCCCCGCAACGATCAGCAGGAAAATGCCCGTCACCGGAAACCACGACAACAGCATCAGAATCACAAAAGCCATCGCCCATTTAAAACTGAGCAATGACCATAATTTTTTGAATGACGGAAATTTCATGTTGCCCCCAAACGCGCACTTTTTCTCATCTTATGTCAGGAGAGTTCAAAAAACTATACGCCGTTAACGTGCCCTTAACTTTTACGGCTTAAGACAAGAGATGTAGCGCATGTAAAACAACAAAAACAAAGCGCAACACTATGGAAAACAAGGCTTTGCCATAATTAAAGGCCTTAACAAAGAAAGACATATAGAAGGTGAAAACGATGTTGAGTGATAGAGATCTGGCCCGGTTAACAAACCGTCTGCAAATCCCCCTAATTGTACAAGATATTCAAAGCGGCCGTGGCATGCTCAGTCCTGATGTTGAGTTCGGTCTGCACGAGATTTTAAGTGATTACCAGCCTGACGCTGCTCTGCTCTGTATTGCATTGAGCGCACGTAAAGTGGCTGCTGCCAATCTGAAAGTATCGCCGACCATGGCGGTCATGAAAATGGAAGCGGACCGCATTCTGGCTGATTACGCCGAATTGTGGATGAGCCATGCGGCCAACGCCCCCATTCATAACGATGATTTACTGGATACGCTGGAAAACATTCCCGAAGACCTCGAAGCCATGGCTGAATTGCTGGAAGTAAACACAGCCGCCCTTCGTGAAGTAGACGAGGATGTTGCGGGTCTGTGCGAAATACTGGCCGTACAAGCCAAAGCACATGTAATTGTCGCCGAAACCTATATCGAGGTTCTGGACACAGCCGCCAACGATGAAGATGCCCTGCCTTACGCAGATACACTTCCTGTCGGTTCGAATGACAACGTAATTATTTTCCCGGGCACATATGCCGGCAATTAAGAATTAATCAGACTTCCTCCTAGCGAAAACGGACTTTCTTAGAAGGTCCGTTTTTCACATTCAGGCTGCTTTTTTGGAAACCATCGGCCCGACTTTGGCACCGCCGAGTAAATGCACATGAAAATGTGGAACTTCCTGCCCGCCGTGATCGCCTGTATTGGCAATGGAGCGGAATCCGTTTTCGAGCAAACCTTCCTGTTCGGCCACTTTGGACACGGCCTTGAAGAAACCCGCGACTTCTTCGGCGGATGCATTGGCGCCGAAATCATCAATGGAAACGTATTTCCCCGTTGGAATCACAAGGATATGCGTCGGTGCCTGCGGGTTAATATCATGAAACGCCAGCGCATATTCATCGCGGTAAACCTCCTTACACGGAATGTCCCCTTGCAGGATTTTGGCGAAAATATTCTCGTCATCATATGTGTATGCGGCAGACATAGTGAAAAAGTCCTTTTCTTGGCGTTGCGATAACCCTATATAAAACACATGTTCTTAACCATGCTCAAATCAAAACTGCACCGCGCGACGGTGACGCAAAGCGACCTGCATTACGAAGGGTCGATCACAATCGACCGCGACCTGCTGGATGTCAGCGAGATCCTGCCCTATGAACAGGTGGATGTTTTGAACATTAATAACGGCGAACGTTTTACGACCTATGCCATCGAAGGCGAGCGTGGCAGCGGCACAATCGGCATTAACGGTGCGGCCGCAAGATTGGTACAGGAAGGCGACCTGGTGATCGTCTGTGCCTATACCCAAATCGAAAAAGAGAAATCCCGCAATTATAACCCGACCGTCATCCTGCTGGATGAAGATAACAAGCCCAAAGCGGCTTAATACGGGTCCTTACGGAATATCGCAGCGAAAATCATGCGGCGGGCAATGCATCCCGCTCGTACGGTATGGGTGAAACGGATCCAGACCGTCAACGGGCGGCGGATAATTCGGCAATGTTTCAACTGGTTCGGGTATAACAGGCGACTCGAGACCAGGCCACTCCACCGAATGTCTCTCAAAAACCAGATTGGCCAACTGACGGTTCGCCATCGCCGCTTGTGAAGATGTCGGCGCACCCATGACAATAGAGATCACACGGTGACCGTCATGCACGGCTGACCCCAGATTATGCGCACCCGAAGACCGCAAGCGCCCTGTCTTTATGCCATCGGCTTCGGGCATATTCAGAAAACGGTTGAAACTGCGCAATTCGCGACCACGCATTTCGGTCTCTGTCATGCCGTAACGGTCATACTGATCGGGATATTCATTAATCAGATGCCGCGCCATCAAACACATATCCATCGGCGTCGTACGTTGCTGCGAGTCGTAGTAGCCGGTCGGGTTGCGCAATACCGTATGCTCGCAACCGATCTCGTCTGCTTTGTCCTGCATGGCTTCGACAAAACTTTTGCCTGTGCGTTCTTCATACAACGCCGCCAACATCAACGCAGGCTCGTTCATCGACTGCATAATTTTTAAAGTCAGCGCTTCATCGACACTCAAAGTATTGAATCCGTGGTACCGCAAGAAACGGTGCGCGCCGTTTTCCTGCCTGTCGACAATACGCGTCATGGTTCGCGTCAGTGTGATTTCATCTTCCGGATCGATAACACCGTCGCGAAGCGCATCATAAATCACCATATCGCCGAACGGCTTGACCAAGGATGCGGGAATACGCGCAACATCGGAATCACGTGCCCGCAGGATACGCCCCGATTCCGCTTCGATTGCCAATGTGGATGATTTTCTCCCCCGCTCCACGACCGAAAGCATACGCGTGCTCGGTGTCGCTTGAGCGCTCCTTGCAAATAACACAGGTGCGACCCCGACAGCGACAACCCCGACGCCCAATTGGCGTAGAAAATCTCGACGTGTTTCTCCCATGCGCGCGAGTATAGGAATATGAAAACTAAAAATCAAGGACATCGCTGAATGTCGCTGCAGGCAGGCCTCTCAGAAGGGTACTTTCAATAACATATTGCTCTTTTCGGAAATACTGCCTATATATTGTGCAAAGCAATAAAATTTGAATACACGAACAGGGCCTATGAAACCATTGCGTATCCTAGCGTCATCACCGACGTCATTTCATCCGCCGTTACCGGAATTTGCCGCCAATCTATTTGAAATAGAGGGCCGCGCATTATACGAACAAGACCCCGAAGGATTCCGCAAAGCCTGCCTCGAAGAACACAGCGCCCAAATCGATTTTCTAAAGAACCGCCGTCTGGCGGACATTGTCTATATCCCGCAACAACACGACACGCCCGATTCCGTTTTTACGCGTGACGGCTCTATCAGTGTTGTAATCAGGCAAGGGAAAAATACCAAGCCAATATCGATCATTGCCAAGTTCACCAATCCGGCCCGCCACCGTGAATCGGACATGCACCGCGAAGCGCTGACTGCACTCAATGATAATCGTGTTATTCACCAAAGTCCGTATGCATTGGAAGGCGGAGACATACAGCTTGACCGTACCCGCAAAATATTCTGGGGCGGCTATCATCCGAACCCCACGGCACAGGCCGCCCATGAAGGGCGTACGTCTCTTGACGCACATAGCTTCATCAGTGAAAAAACAGGCATTCCGTTTGCCTCCTTGCAAACATGGAGCCCGCGTTACCACCTCGACACATTTCTGGGCGTCGCTCCAAAAGGCGAACTGGTGGTGTGCTTTGCGGGCATGTCAAAAGCCAACAGAGACGCGATCATGGTCGAAGGCTTTGAAAAGCCGAATATGGACCCGAAAGATTTCCTGATTGAAGTCAGCGCCGAAGAAGCCGACCGTTTTGCGACCAATTTTTTGGGGGTCAACGGCAACATCATCATGCCGCAGGGTAACCCCCGTCTGGCCGGGATATTCAGCGAACGCGGATATGATGTTGATCAATTTCCGATGCGTTACATCAGCGCAGGCGGCGGCTCCAGCCACTGCTCATTCAATGATATCGATACGGAGATTGTATTGGACGACGAACTCACATTCGTCAACGGTATGGCCTGAACAACGGGCCTTATTGCGTGCGGGACGCTTTTTCGTCATGGCCGCTAATGCCGAAACGCTCTTCTAAAACAGCGAACACATCCTGCGGCTCGATATTGTGGTGCGCCAGCAACACGGTCAGGTGAAACAGCAAATCCGCACTTTCATTCACCAGCGCCTTGCGGATTTCAGGGTCTGTCGCCGATTTCTCCAGCCTCAAGCCTTCGACAATTGTTTCCTCGGCCTCCTCGCGGATTTTCTCCGAAATTTTGGCCGAACCTTTGGCGTACAGGCTAGCGACATAGGAATTCTCGGGGTCCGCTTGCTTGCGGGCCATCAATACACCGTAAAGTTTATCCAGAATATGCATGTTTAAGTCCTGACTTCGATACCCGCATCGACCATCGCCTGCTTGGCCTCGGCAATTGTATATTCACCGAAATGGAAAATCGAGGCCGCAAGCACCGCACTGGCATGGCCTTCCTTAACCCCGTCAACAAGGTGATCAAGATTACCCACGCCACCCGACGCAATAACGGGAATGGACACCGCATCCGCAACCGCACGCGTCAGCGGCAGGTTAAACCCTTGCTTCGTACCGTCACGATCCATGGAGGTCAGCAGGATTTCCCCCGCCCCATATTCAGCCATACGCACAGCCCACTCGACAGCATCTATGCCCGTGCCTTTACGGCCGCCATGGGTGAAAATCTCCCACCCCTCACTGCCGTCTTCCTTGGCCTTGGCATCAATCGCCACAACAATGCACTGGTTTCCGCATTTATCCGCCGCTTCCTTGACGAAGTCGGGGTTTTTAACGGCGGCCGAATTAATCGAAACCTTATCCGCCCCCGCGTTCAGCAAATTACGGATATGCCCGATCTCCGAAATACCGCCGCCAACCGTCATCGGCATGAATACTTCATTGGCAACTTCCTCGACCATATGGATGATCGTGTCGCGCCCTTCATGTGTGGCGGTAATGTCCAGAAAGCATAATTCATCCGCGCCTTGATCGTTATAGACCTTGGCCTGTTCAACCGGATCACCGGCATCAACGATATCAACGAAGTTCACGCCTTTGACGACGCGGCCTTTATCAATGTCCAGACAGGGAATAATGCGGGTTTTAAGCATAAGAAATGTGTATACGAAGCGGGCCTGAGTGACAACCGCTTTAGCTTTGGCCGTCTGCTTCGGGCATAGTGATCATATTCGCACGGCGGCCGTCATCATATTTCACACGCGCACCTTGAAGGCGCTGCAAACCTTGCTGGACATGGCGGCGGGTATCGCCATGCAAACGTGCCAGCAACTGCTGTTGGTTATCGGCGCTTTGCAGCCAGTCTATCGACAGTGTGGCATTCCCAATTCTCTGGCCGCCGATTTGTACGCCCTCCTTGTCCATAGCGGAAAAGGCACGGGACAACTCCGTCATCACCGATGTTTGATCTTTCAACGACAAACCTCTGGCGCTTTCAGAGAACAGAGCGCCTAAAGCGCTGTCATAACGGAGCTTCTTCATAAACCATCACCTGTTAATTCAGGGCGGTTTTAACGAGCACGCTCAAAAACTGCAAGAAAAATATGGAAATTTGTACTAGGCCGCGATTGTCAGCGCTTCTTTCGGGTCGATACGCTTATCATAAAAGGCTTTGCCGACGATCACACCATTCAATCCGTGACTGATGCTCGCGGCTTTAACGGCTTCGATATCCTTGATCGATCCCGCACCGCCTGAAGCAATAACGGGAATAGATGTCGCCTCGGCCAACGCTTTGGTCGCCTCTATATTTACACCTTTGCCCGTACCGTCACGATCGATATCGGTGTAGATAATCGCAGCCACACCCGCATCTTCGAACAGCTTGGCCAACTCAACCGCCTGAATGTTTGACCCGTCGACCCAGCCGTCAACCATCACTTCACCATTCAAGGCATCAATACCGACCGCAATCTGATCGGGGAATTGCTGACACGCCCATTTCACCAGTTCGGGATTTTTCACCGCCGCCGTACCGAGAATAACGCGGCTTACACCTGCTTCCACCCAATGTTCGATCTGGCTTTCGTTGCGGATACCGCCACCGAGCTGCACAGGAATATCGATGTCTTTTAAAATCGCGCGCACGGCTGTGTGGTTTTTCGGCACCCCTTCAACCGCCCCGTCCAGATCGACGATATGCAGCCAGTTAAAACCGCTTTGCACCCATTCCAGCGCTTGCGCGGCAGGGTCGTCATTATACACCGTGTCACGGGCCATATCGCCTTGCACAAGGCGTACGCATTTCCCGTCTTTGAGATCAATAGCAGGATAAATAATCATGGCGGCGACCCTATAAGCATATAAAAATTCATGCAAGCCCAAACACGCCGCTGATATGTGTCTAAAGCATAACAGCCCCTAAGTTTGACATAACATTAACGATTCGTTAATATCTTAAAACTTTTACGGGAGACGGAAAAATGAACGGACCAGCCAAGCTGATCGAATTTAATGACGACCAACGTGCACAGATTATCGACGCCGCACGCGAATACCTGACAATGACCGATGAAGCAGAATTAAATGCCTTCGTAGAAAACATTGAACAAACAGGGCAAATCAGCGCATTCGGAGTGGGTTCATTGCTCGATTACTCCCACCTGCAAAACGCCAACGGCACATTCAAAGACGACCTGCAAACCGAATTTCCGGGCATGAACGAAAATAACGTGTTTTCGACATATGCCGGCTCTGCGCAGGGCATTGAAGCCACATTCTGCTGTTTCGATATTTTCTATCGCGGTACCGAAGATCATCCGGGCGTTACAATCGGTAACGAAAAAGTTGACGGTGCGGAAACCGAAGGCGGCCTGCTGATCACACAGCTTGATCATCTGGATTCTGATGTCGCTGCCAATTTTGTCGAGCGCTATCTGCAACGTTTTAACGAGCGCGAATGCCCGCCGAACATGCCGATTTATAAATTCGAAATGAAAGATATTGAATTGCGTGACGGTACCATGACTAAAGGTCTGGTCTGTGTGGCCGATGATGAAGGTCCGCTATACACGCGCAATGTTGAAAATCGCTACGCGCAGGGCAATCCTGGTTCTGCCTATTACATGCCTGACAACGAAATTGGTGAAAACCGCGCCGCTGCTGTTATTGCTGTTGCAGCCGGTTCGCCGACAGACCCGCGTTCAGGCGCCGTAAAGCCAGCCGGTAAAGTCACCGACATGGATTATTTGCGCAATACGATTAAAGGGTACGAAGAACGTGACATTCACGTGCCGCCCGCCATGATCGCACTATACGAAAAAGCAGGCCAATTCCGCGAACGTCTCGAGCCTTCGGACCTCGAACATCTGGAATCGTTCGAGCATAAAGGCATGCTGTCCAACAAATCACAGTTTAGAGAATTGTTTGTATCGGTCGCACGCACGCACAATGCAGCATTGAACGACCATGGTGCAGATCCGACACCGACATCCGAAGTTGCGTAATTACTTCAACGCTTCGGGATCAATCACTTTGTAGTAGAAATAACCTTTAAGGGTCTCGTCTTTGACGCGCACTGAATATGGGTGCATACCGAAACGGACATAGCCGAGGCCTTCATAAATTTCGATCGCACGCTTCAACGTTTCCCGAACTTCAAGATTGATCACGGCAAAACCTTCTTTGCGTGCAATTTCTTCGGCCTTTGTGACCAGCATTTTAGCCAGACCGTAATTGCGTGCCCACGGCGCAACAAAATTCGTCGTCAATGTCACGACATGCGCCTGTGCTTCGTTGTTCAAAGGCGGTTTCCAAAGTTGACATGTACCGCAAATCACACCATCAAGCCGCGCAACAAGAAGTATGCGCGCAGGCATAGCGATCACGCCTTGCCAGTAACGTTCCAACACCTGACGTGACGGTTCTTCGACCCATCCGAAACCACCGCCGCCTTCAATGGCAGCATCCGTCGCATCGCATAAATCGTTCAAGTCACCCGGACTCAACTCTTCCAGAACCTCGACAGTGGGTTCCGGCGGCAATGGCTGTAATTTGGTCTGGTCGCTCATGATTGTGTGTCCCCAATGTATTTTGTGCAGATGGTTTTTAAGGTTTCCAGTGCACAAAGTCACTAATTAAACGCAGCCCGGCAGCTTGACTTTTCTCCGGGTGAAACTGCACACCCACGATGTTATCCCGCCCCACAGCTGCGGCAAATTCTACGCCGTAATCGGCTGTGGCTAATATGTGATGGTTATACTCACATTCAAACATATAAGAGTGAACAAAGTAATAATGATGAGGTCCGGCCTCGGAACTTTCTGTGCTGCGCAGCACAAAGTGACGGTTATCTTGCGCCCCTTGTGCAGGTGTCTGCAAAGTGTTCCATCCCATATGCGGTATCTTTAACGTATCGTCTTTGACCCGCTCCTTCAAGGGGACCACTTGACCGGGTACCCAATTGAGCCCCGAAAACTCTCCGTTCTCCAACCCTTTCGTCGCCAGCAGCTGCATGCCGACACAGATCCCGAGAAACGGCGTGCCCTTATTCAAAACGGCTTCGCTCAAAGCCTCTATCATCCCTTCGGTCGTCATCAGGTTTTCGAGACAGTCCCCAAACGCCCCCTGCCCGGGCAGCACCAACCTGTCCGCGCTCAGGACATCCTCCGCCTGCCCCGAGATCAGGACCCGCGCCTCAATGGCCTCATTGGCAATCACATGCTCAAACGCCTTGGCGGCGGAGCGGATATTGCCGGAGCCATAATCGATAATGACTATACGTTCTTTAGACATCGCGGTTCTCTATATAAGAAACGCAGGTGGAATGTCGAGGCCTAAGCGCAAATGTTTGACATAATTTACGCCAATCTCTATAAACCTGCCATGAGTTTTCCGTATGACAATTCTGCGTATCCCTTTGTGACGTCGCCTGTTCAGGTCGTTCCTCTCTTACGCAATGATATCAGCCGCGCCGTTATGCTTCGTGAACCCGAATGGGAAAGCGATTTACAGATCATTCAGAACGGCATCCATTTCGCGGAAACACCGCCGCAGGACCTGAGACACAAAAAGCTCATGCATAACCGCGAGCAAACCGGCCCGATGACCGAAGAACGCATCAGGAGAGAAGCAGAGATGCTGGGCGTTCATATCGATGAACAAGCACTGGCCCTGATGACGGCGCATTGCAATTATCTGCGCGAACAATTCATCGCATATTTCAGGGAACTGACCGGCGACCATGAAAGAGAAATTTACGGCCGCCTGTTCTTTAACCCTATCGGCGGGCAGGGCATCGCGCCGTTGATGCATGTCGACGACCGTGAAATCGTCCTGCATTCCACCTTCAAAGGGGCATCACTCTCCATCCATACCGGCGGTGATTTACCCGAATATCTCTGGATGCGCATGGACAAAAACCTGTTTGAACCGTTCATGATGAGTGAATATGAGCGCAGGGCACATTTATCAAGTTTGCGGCATTCATCCGAAACCTATGCGGGTGAATTCAGCCACAGCGCGTTGGGCGATGCCGTGATTATGCGCGGCCAGCGCGGACGGAACCTGCTGGACCCGGACGTTTCCCGAACAGTCTGCGTTCATTCTTCATCACCGAATATTGCGCGTGAAGGGCAAGCTGCCGTCGCCTTCTATCCTAAAATGGTCTAGACATCACGTTCACCGCAGTCTAACTAAAACCCATGAGCATAAATTACTTCATATGGAATGAAATCGACGAGGCAACGAAGGCCCGCATCATGCGCCGTTCGCAAGCCAACATTGATGATGTCATCAAAACCGTCGAACCGATTATCGAGGATGTCCGCACACGGGGTGATGCGGCATTGATCGACTATGCTCAAAAATTCGACAAGGCCGATGTCAAAAACATCAAAGCCACCGATGAAGAATTCGAGGCCGCCGAAGCTGCGCTTGATGACGACTTAAAGGCTGCCATCAAACATTGCATCGCCAACGTCAAAAAATTCCACGAAGAGCAAATGAACCGTGTCGAAGACCCATGGATGGTCGAAATCGAACCGGGTGTCTTTGCGGGCGAACAAGTCAACGCGATTGAAAGTGTCGGCCTTTATGTGCCACGCGGCAAAGGGGCCTTCCCGTCTGCTCTTTACATGCTCGCCGTCCCTGCAAAAATCGCAGGCGTTGAAAACATCGCCGTGGTCAGCCCGCCGACCCCCGAAGGCACAACGGATGATGCCACGCTGTACACGGCCAAACTCTGCGGCGTCACCGATGTCTATAAATGCGGCGGCGCCCAAGCCATTGCTGCGCTGGCGTATGGTACCGAGACCGTACCAAAGGTCCGTAAAGTGCTCGGCCCCGGATCACCCTATGTTGCGGCGGCCAAACGCGTGTGCTCCATCATCATGGACCCCGGCATGCCCGCCGGCCCATCCGAATCCATCGTGCTGGCCGACGAGACCGCCAACCCAGAAAACACTTGTTGGGATATTTTGAACGAAGCCGAGCATGGTGAAGACAGTGCCGTGCTGCTCGTCACGCATGACAAAAACCTCGCAGAATTTGTGCAGCAAAATCTGCCGCAAACAATTGCACAATTACCAGAGCCGCATAAATCGATCTGCACAAAAGTCATGTCTGATTACGGCGGCATCATCCTGACCGAAAGCCTCGAACAATCCATCGCGGTCGCGAATGAATACGCACCCGAGCACCTGCACCTCAAAACTGCGGATGCGGAAAATGTAGCCAAGCGCCTGAAACACGCGGGCGAGATCCTGATCGGTGAGCACACGCCCTCGTCTCTGGGCAATTACGGTATCGGCGTAAACCACGTCCTGCCCACAGGCGGATGGGCGCACACCTATTCGTGCACCTCGGTTTGGGATTTCCTCAAACGCACCTCTGTGTCAAAATGCACAGCAGAAGGATTGAACGCGCTGAAAGCCGACGTCATCACCCTGACCGACTACGAAAACTTTCCGGCCCACGGCGACGTTTTGCGCAAACGCAAATAAACTTTTCGCACCATGACCCGTAAACGCACATTAAGCGCGGAACAGCCCGCACAGGAATCCATCCATTACATGACCCCGAATGGATACAAGGCGCTGGCCGATGAACAGGATCACCTGATCCATAACGAGCGCCCGAAAATCTGCGAGATCGTTTCATGGGCCGCCGGAAACGGCGACCGCTCGGAAAACGGCGATTACATCTATAATAAAAAGCGCCTGCGCGAAATCGACTCCCGCCTGCGTTACCTGAAGAAAAAACTCGACAACAGTAAAGTCGTCGACCCGAAAGATCAGCAAGGACTGGACCGTGTCTTTTTCGGCGCGAAGGTCACGTATGCGAAAGAAGATGCCAAGGGAAATGAAGTTGAAGTGACGGTGCATCTCGTCGGCGTTGACGAAGCCGATGTTGATGAAGGCAAAATCAACTGGCAATCCCCCGTCGGCAAAGCGCTGATGAAAGCGCAGGAAGGCGATGTCGTAAAAGTGCGCAACGCCAACGGCGTCGAGGAAATCGAAGTCGTCGAAATCACATACCCGTTAGATTAAAGTTTAAAGCGCGCCTTTGGTGCTCGGCAATGCATCGGCTGCACGCGGGTCGGTCTCCAGCGCCATCCGCATGGATTTTGCTGCGGCCTTAAACGTCGCTTCGATGATGTGGTGGTTGTTCGTGCCAGCAAGCTGCGTTGCATGGAATGTTATTCCGGCCGCATGGACCAGCGCGTTAAAGAATTCCTGAAACAGCTCGGTATCCATTTCACCCAGACGATCAACCGTAAAATTGACATCCCAGACCAGATACGGACGGTTTGAAAAGTCGAGCGATACGGATGAACGTGCCTCGTCCATCACCAGATCAAAGTGACCGTAACGACGGATACCTTTTTTATCACCGACCGCGTCTTTAATCGCCTGACCCAGCGTAATACCGACATCTTCGGCTGTGTGGTGACCGTCAATATGCAGGTCGCCCTCGGCCTTGATCGTGATGTCGATCAGACTGTGTTTGGAGAGTTGTTCCAGCATATGGTCGAAAAATCCGATACCCGTGGAGATATCATAACGTCCCTGCCCGTCGAGATTCACACTCGCAGTAACGCTGGTTTCCTTGGTTTTACGGGTGACATTACCCGTTCTCTCTTCACTGTTATCCTTTGGCATATCCATGGCCTCTTTCGCAGGCTTCAGCTTTAGGTTAGGCTTGAAGCTGTTTTTAACGCAACGTCACCTTATCACAAGGCCTATGCGCTTTCCATATCAAACAATCATCTCTGTTTTTATCCTGTTCGGCCTCGTCAGTTGCACCCCGATTCCTGACGCCGAATACAAAACCGCAACCCCCGTACCTGAAACCGTCAGCCCGCCGCCGATCATGTTTTCGAAGCTGAGGATCGACATTCCCGTCGGCACACAAATCGGCACATTAAACGACAGCTCGGTTGCGGGCTTAAGCCTGTTCGCCGTACCCGCCGATCGCCGCATGCTTCAGCGCGGCATCGATAACAAGGAACTGGCCCGCGTTTTTAATGACGTCATGGAAGGACAGGGGTATGACGTTGTCCGTCATCTCGACCTCACCTTTGATGAAGAAATCGAGAATGAATTGCTG
This sequence comes from Alphaproteobacteria bacterium, assembly GCA_016764775.1. Taxonomy (GTDB): domain Bacteria; phylum Pseudomonadota; class Alphaproteobacteria; order Micavibrionales; family Micavibrionaceae; genus TMED27. Next base: position 8,830 of record JAESRE010000019.1, on the reverse strand, counting down.
CGCACCGAATACCGCATCAGCGGCAAAATCATCGATGCCAAAACCAATATCATGAACGAAGGCCGCCCTATAATCGGCGACTCGGTCGGTATCGGCAGTGGCGGATACCGTGGCGAGCTGTATGTGAAAATCGAATGGAGTGTGTTCGACGCCCTTCAGCGCAAAACAATATACAAAACCGTTACCGAAGGGCGCGGCAAACATCCGGATGCAAATCCTGATGGTCTGATCCTGATCATGAATGCCGCATTTGAAATGGCCGTCCACAATCTCGGGGCAGACGAGGATTTCTACGATTTGTTCGCCCGCGGTATTCAACCGCCAAACTGGCGGAGCAACAAATCGGATCAGCGCCCGCTAAAATACGAAGCCGACGAAGTCGTTGAACTGGACATCAAACCGCTCTCGACCACGCCGTTTTTCCAACAAACGACAAAAGCGCAAGCCTCGGCCGTGCTGGTACAGGGTGGCGCGGGCCATGGCTCCGGCTTTTTCATCACCAAAGACGGCCACATTATTACCAACCAGCATGTCATCGGGAATGCCCAGCGTGTGCGTATCGTGACATCGGGACAGCAGGACGAACTCGTCGCGCAAGTCCTGCGCGTCGACCATCAGCGAGACGTAGCGTTATTGAAGTTGGAAAATCCGCCTAATAATCTTTCCCCGGTCGTTCAGCCCATGCGCTTGGACTGGCCGAAAGTCGGCGAGGACATCTACGCCCTCGGCGCCCCGAAAAGCGTCAGACTACAGGACACGGTCAGCCGTGGCATCGTTAGCGCCCACCGGCCACAATACAAACAGATCGGCACACGACAGGACTTCATTCAGGGCGATGTGCCCATCCACGGCGGCAACAGCGGCGGCCCGCTTTTTGATGCTTACGGTAATGTCGTCGGCATCAGCGTCCTCGGCCTCTACATGCATGAAGGCAAGCGCAGTTCTGACCTCAACCTCTTTATCCCGATCGAGGACGCTTTAAAAAAGCTTCAGATCAACTATTAGGCCGCGTTTGAATGACGGCGGTTGGTGTTTGCGCTCTTGGCTTTTTTACCCGTCATCGGCTTGCGTTTGGCTTGAGGCTTTTTATCTTTGGCCTGCAAAGCCCGCGCAGCCATTGCCGTGTGATATTCACGCATCGCATGACGGTATAATATCCAGTACTGGCGCAAATCCTGTCTAAACAGCAAGCCTTCATAACCCATATACCGCTGCTCCAGCGGGTCATCGGCCATTACGTATTGCTGTTGCCATTTGCGGTATGCGCTAACCTGGTTAAGCACATGCGCGCGCAGGCGGTCCACGACACGTTCAAGTCTTACAATGTTTTCAAATTCAGTTGCTTTAAGGTAATGGCTGAAATCTTGCCGAAAAGTAGACGGCGACTCTGTCCCAACCATCAAATCTGCCATGAAGGCAGTGTCTTCAAAAGTTCCCATTCGCGTTTTCCCCGTAGGGCTCCCATACACATTTACGAGGCATTATTGCCTTCTTGATGCCTATACCAAAAGCACACTCAGAGCGTTCGCGTCAAACTTTTTCAGCTATATGACAAATAAAAATTTATGGTGCTATAGAAACAGACATTTGAGACATTTTTTTGTCACCGCAAAGCGAATCTCACCCGGTTTTAGCAGAATTTTCTAATATAAAAATCGAATCCGAACGCAATTTAGTTTTAGTATTATAGAAAATAATGGCGGTTTTCCCTTGATTTTAGAGGGCGGTAGTGATACGTATCGTTTAGAAATTTGGAGAGATTTTATGGGATTTCCGAAATTTAACTCAGAAACATTTCGTAACGCGATGCTTGGCGTAGGCGCTCTTGCGCTCGTCTCATTACCAGGCGGCTCTGTTGCACAAGACGCCTCACGTGATACGTCCACCGCGCCGATCGCCGCCACAACTGCGGCATCCAATTTATCAGGTTTATTTAGTGGTGATTCCGATGCGGAACGCACCCCCGCTGTATTTGAGCTCGCAGCTGACAGCAGAGAGAGCGCAACCACAAGACCCGCTCCCGCTTCATTTGCTCAAGACACTACATATGCAGAATTAGGTATTCCCGAGCCAACAGAGCCAACAGAAGGCAGGCCTTTTTATACCTATTCATTTGACGAACGCATGCTTAGCGAACATCCGGATGTATCACCATTGCACTTGCAGGCCTTCGAATACGATAAAATTTTGGTCTACAACTTTGTAGACAACTCGCCGGAAGGGCAAAGATTTTCACAAATGCAAACACAGGTTTTGGAGCGCACACTTGCAGCTCTTGCACCGCGCAGCGAAGCTAAAGATATTATGCTTGTGAATGTTGTAACAGCCGACGCCGAAAATGAGCCCGTTTATGGTGCGGCATTCCTGGCTCTATACAAAGATGAAAACCGCTTAGGTCCAGACGGACAGCCCAGAGAAAACGTAATCCTTCCATACGGTATCGTATATGGCGAACCGCTTGCGGAAGGTAACAGTCACAGATTAATGGATTTTGCCTTGCTGAATGGTGTCAGAACCGATGCAGATCTCAATGCGAATGCCAATGCAATATCCGGTAGTTTGTATGATATTGTTCATACCTATAACCAAAAAAAACTAGCGGCACTCGACACTAGCCGACCTACTTTAGCCGGTCTTCAATAATATTAACCGAATGGATTAGGGTTTGAATTTAAATTCAAATCTGCGACTTGCGTGTCTTCTTGCGTAGAAGGCGCATCTTCCGCTGGCGCGTCTAGTGGGACATCAGAACCCAAGGCCATATTCCAACCACCTTGTAAACCGCCAGCCTCTTGCATAAATGCGTTTTTATCTGCCCCAGCGCCATCTAAAGCTGCATTATTCTCTCTTTCCAATGCCATTTGCTCATCTGACGACAATACTTCTTCAGAAAGCATTTGTTGATCTCTGGCTACTTCTACAAGTTCAACTTCAGTTGTAGCTCTTTGGCTTTCCAAATCTGTTGATTGTGATGAAAGCGCCGTCTCTACAATCTGGATTTTTTCTGCCGTCGTGGCATCTTCCGGAATATCAATTTCTAGATCGTCGCGCTCTTCGATAATATCTGCAATTTCCGCTTCTGCCTCCTCGGAATTTCTACCTCTAAGGTTGCTTACTCTGCTTCTTAAGCGGTCATTATCATCCAAACGCCGATCAATGTCTCTTAAGTTTGTAGCCAGTTCCTGTTGTCGCAAAGACAACATATTTACAAGATCATACTCATTCTGACGCTGTCTCAGTTCTTGAACAATGGCTTCGCGATTACGCTTTAATGCACTCTCTTCCGCTAAGTTTTCATCTAGAAGAGCAGCATCTTCAGGAAGCATGTCTGCTTGCTTTTCTCTCAACGCCTCAGTAATGCGCTGTCGATATTGTTCGGTAGTTTCGCCTGGTCTACGCTCAAGCGTATCTGCGTCCAGATATTTCTCAGCCAGGTCCATACGCTGTTCCCAGACCTGCTCCAGTCGCGCATCAATCGCCCGCAAATCATTAAGGCTATCCATCGTGCTTTGAAGCAGCACGCTGTCATAACCATCCATTCCTGAGAGAAGTTCTATATCTGCGAATTCGTTGCGACCGTTACGACGCTGGCGACCACCTGAGAGCACGCCCCCCTCGTCTCGCATACCTTTAAAAAGGTCTTCCAATTCCTGCTCTTTCGCAATCTCATGGATAAGCTCGACGGCATCTACGTCAACGCCGAAATGCGCACGTTGCGTAGGAAGAACCGTGTCTCGTTCCTGTCCTGTAACTGTTTTGAGAGTATCTAAGTATTCCGCCCTATCGAAACCCACTGTGTCACCCCTGTTTTCACGCCTTAATTGCTCTTTTTTTATTTTTTTAAAGCCTCAATTCCGCATCACGGAAATCGAGTCAACAGGGGTAGACTAATATATATATGTAAATAAGGAATTAATATTATGTAAAATGCAATATTCTAAAATTTTATCTATTGCTATTAGGTCAACTCTAAAGCATAAAGTTTAAGAGATTCAATATTTTAGATACAATTTTATATAATGCCGAATCCCGCGAATCACGGGGCTTTCCGAATATTAGAATTCCATTTTGACCTTGACTTGCACCCCCTGTTACACCCATATCCCCATAGAATGACAAAGGAAAAATTTTTTTATGCATGATTATGCAAAAGCACAAAATTGGCGCGGAACAACTATATTATCGGTCAGAAAAGGCGATGAAGTCGTAATCGCAGGCGACGGACAGGTCTCCATGGGCCAGACCGTATTAAAGAACAATGCCCGCAAAGTCCGCAGAATAGGCCGTGACGAGAATATCGTTGCAGGGTTTGCAGGCGCCACCGCCGATGCTTTCACGCTTTTTGAACGTCTGGAAGCCAAGCTGGACGCGCATCCCGGTCAATTAACCCGTGCCTGCGTGGAATTGGCCAAAGACTGGCGCACAGACAAGTATCTGCGACGTCTGGAGGCCCTGATGGCCGTGTGTGATGCAGACACCTCCCTCATTCTGACCGGTACAGGCGACGTCGTAGAGCCCCAAGACGGCATAATCGGCATCGGCTCAGGCGGAAACTACGCGCTGGCCGCGGCCCGCGCCCTGTATGATCAGGACTTGAGTGCAGAAGAAATCGCGAAAAAAGCGATGAAAATTGCCGCCGATATCTGCGTCTACACCAATGACAACGTAATTATTGAAAAACTTTAATCTTCTCAAAGCCGCCCTCAAAGCCATTTTCCATAGATTTTGTTGACATATTGTTAACTTTTTGTTAACTTATGGGAACTACGGACAAATAGAAACGGAACGAGAGAGCTCCCCACAGAGCTCTTGACTATATAGAGGACGGTATTATGGCTGATCAACAAGCTTCTACTTCTCGCGATGACCAACAAGAAGACGGTGTAACCAATCCCGATCAAGCTACAGAGGCGACGGGCACACCAACAGATTCTGCTGGGCAAGAGCAAGTCGAGGGCACTGTAGATCAGCAAACAGATCAGCCGGAAGAGCGTGCGCAAGCCACCCCGGCACAACCCGAACCAACACCCCCACCGGCACAGAACGAAAATCGCGGATTTTTCAACGGCTCGGTCCTGCCATGGAAATGGAAATGGAACGGATGGCCACTTTTCGAGGTTGTAGATACAACACGTACAGTCCGCCGCGAAGATCAGGAACCGCATCTCCGCATTAGTGAAACAGACCTTGCTGACGACCCGGCCCCTGAAGCAGAACCACAACCATCCATTGGCCCCGAACTGACAAACGACCTTGCCAATGACGATGCCAAAAACATTCTGGTCTCCGTGCTGGAAAAAGACGGCCCCGACGGCCAAACCGAAGAAACATTCGAAGCCTTGGCCGAGCGCGTAACCTCCATCGAATATGATGCTAACCATGACGGCGCTGGCGCTATCGTCGTTCAAGTCCGCACAGGTGATGGACCGGAAGACGTACAGACAGAGCGCTTTTCCCTCGCAGAAATTTACGGCGAAGACGCCGCCAACTACAGCGTGGAATACATTAACGAGAGAACAAACAATGCAACGCAGGCATTGGCATCTTTCCAACAAGGGCTAAGCCACCAGAAATTCGTAAACGATGTCATGGAAAACGGCGTACCCGAAAGCCAATACCAGATTATTGAAAGCCTCGTCCAAAGAGCAGCCGACATCAATGAAGTCTCCATCGAAGACGTACAGCAAATCAGCCTGCAACAACATCCGGAACACGGCACTGTTGTACAGGTCGTTGCCAAAAACGCCGACGATGCTGAAAATCCAAAGGTCGCGCATGTGCCTCTGCACGAATTTTTAGGTGTCGACGCCGACAAGGAAATCAACATGAACATTGTCGGTCAGTCCATCACCATGGCCAATATGTACATCAATGGCGATTTGAAAAACGCGACTGAAAACGCACCCGGCCCGACAGTAAAGCCGGAAGATGCCGCAGACGCCATCGCCACACTGTCCAACTTTCCGAATGAAATGGCAGAAGAACTGGGCGTTGAGATTCCCGAAGCCGATAACGGGAAATGGAAAGACCTAACAGGCTCAGGCCACGTGTATATTCGCGGTGCTGTTGCTTCTGCCCTGCGCATTCATGGTAACGCCCATGACGCTGAGGCCGCTGAAGCCGCCAAACCCACACTCGCCTTTGCACAAAAGAAGCCTGAAATTTTCGTCGGCGACAATGTCGGTGAAATCGCTGCGTTGGGAAGCCGTATTCTGGATGCCGAAAAAGACGGTGCAGACCTGAAGTCTGCTTTGAACGCCGATGAACTGGCTTTGATTGCTAAGGAAACTGACAAATTCGCAAAAACATTGGCCAGACAGGCAGCCGCCGAGGGCGCTCCTGAATATTTTCAGAAATATGCGCACGAAGTCGGCGTTGCCAACGCACACTTCCAGTATATGGCCAAAACAGAATTGAAAGCGGCACTTGAAGGCCCTAAAGAGCGCCCGAGCATTGATGATGCAAAACAAGCCGTAAACACCATCAACGACTTCCCCAAGGAAATGGCCTCTTCACTGGGCATTCAGGTTTCACAGGACGAAAACGAAGGCTGGCGTGACTTTACAGGCTCAGGCCATGTCTATGTACGCGGCACATGGGCCAGTCTGGAACGCATTCATGACGGCGCGCACGATGCTGCCGCCGCGGAAGCTGCACTAGGCACATTGAAATACGCGCAAAAAGCACCTGAGAAATTCTTCGGTGATAACGCCGCCAAAGTCGCCGAACTGGGCACAAAGATTCTTGAAGTCGAAAAGAACGGCGGCACGGTCGCTGATGCTGTCAGCGCGGATGACATCGACTTCCTGCAAGCCGAGCTACAAAACTTCCGCTCTATCGTGATGGACAAGGCCGCTGACGGCAATGCCCCTTCATACGCCACACCGTATGCCGGTCTGGTCGACACGGTTTCATCGCATTACCAGCATTTCGGTGATGAGTTGAAAGCTGAATTCACAGCCGAGGCTGATGCTAAAGTAAAACCGGAAGACAAGCCGAAAGCCGAAAGATACGCAGCCAACCTGCTCGATAAAACAGGTATCCATATCGGCGATGTCACTGGCGTAGAAGCCGTTGAACTGGAAGACGGCTCCCACGGCATGAAAGTACACCTGAATGACAGTGCCGCATACGCCGCCGGGCAATCTTCACGCACGTTCCGCATCTCAACCGATGATCTGGCCGAACGCTCTAAATTGCTCAATGCTTTGGCAACCGGTGAATTCAAACAGCCATTGCCACAACTTTCAGACACAATGAAAGGCGCAAGCAAGCTGCTGAACAGCGACAACTTAAGCGTCGATGACATTGAATATGCCCGTGTATACGGTGACAAAGTGAAACTGAAAGTTCCGGGCGAAGACGAATTGCGCGAAATCAAAATTCCTGAAGGCTCTGCTACATTCGCATCCGTATTCGAAGTCGCCAATGCGATTAACGAACTGAAAACACGTCAGGAAGCGATGAAAGCACGCCATCCGGGCAGCCTGCATAACGAAGAGGAAATTGCCCGTCTGGATCGTGAAAATATCCGTAACGAGCACATTCTGAATACATTCGAAGATAAAGTCGCAGCCGCGAAATTCGCACAAATCGACAGCATCGACGGTGAATCCGTAGTTCACCTGTATAACGGCAAGGACGAGTTCGGCATCACACAGGCTGAAACCGTACGTGTGCCGTTCCCGACTGGCGCGAACGCACGTATCAACCGCACGCTGGACGGTATCCGTGCTCAGTTCGATAAGAACAGCCCTGCAACCGTTGATATGGACGTTGTACTGGGTCTGACACCATCAAACGACACTGGTAAAGCAGCAGCGCCTAAAGATGCACCTGCCGCCGCCCTGGAAAAACTGAAAGCCAAAGTCGGTCAAATTGACCCTGACCTTGTAGACAGCGTGCGTATTCCGGACGACCCGTCAAAAGGCGTACAGCAAATCATTATCACATACAGCGATGACGTTGATCCCAAGGCCCAGAAACTGCCAATGCGCATTACCGTGCCATACGGACTGGTCGACGCCGATCAAATCGATGATGTTCTTGCTGACTTCAAAAACCGTCTGCGCGGATATGAAGCAGCAGATGCCGATATCGGTCGTCAATGCTTGCTGGCTCTGACAGGTAACCACCTTGAAAATGTTGATAGCATCGAAATGGATGGTGACAATGTTCTGGTCGTTGGCAAAGGCGACTTGCACTACCGTTACAAAATCGACATGGACAAGATCGATACCGATATGGATCTGGCCGAAATCACCGCCCACATTCAGGAAGCGCTCGAAAATACCGCAAAGCCGGATTACGAGATCGATACTCCGAATGCGGCAAACGGCTAGCCGCAAAGCTTGATTTCCCCCATTAAACCTTTATATGTGTCGGTGAAATAACCGACACATACAGACTTATGGCTTTGAAAACTGAATCACCTGATACTTACGAAATTCCGTCCTTTTCCCCACGAGAAATCGTCAGCGAACTTGACCGCTTCATCATCGGACAAACCGATGCAAAAAAGGCCGTAGCCGTCGCTTTGCGCAACCGTTGGCGCAGACAGCAACTCGACCCCGCTTTGCAGGAAGAAGTTTACCCGAAAAACATCCTGATGATTGGCCCGACAGGCGTCGGTAAAACCGAAATTGCCCGCCGTCTTGCCAAACTGGCGCAGGCCCCGTTTGTGAAGGTCGAAGCCACCAAATTTACCGAAGTCGGCTATGTCGGCAAGGACGTCGAATCAATCATTCGCGACCTCACCGAAAACGCCATTCACATGACCCGCGACACCATGCGCCGCACCGTTATGGCCCAGGCTGAAGTTTACGCGGAA
>JAESRE010000018.1 GCA_016764775.1 Alphaproteobacteria bacterium | reverse complement strand
TTGATCGCTCCGATCGCGATGAGCGAAGGTCTTCGCTTTGCGATCCGCGAAGGTGGCCGTACAGTCGGCGCCGGTGTCGTCTCCAAAATTATCGAGTAAGCGAACGCCTACTTAGGTAATTAACATAATTTATATTGCAATCAGGGGCGCTTTTTCATAAGGTGCCCCTGATTTTGTTTAAAAGGACTGCGTAAAATGATTAGAGAAATATCTTCTGAAGTATTCGCTTGTTGGGACGAGGGCACTATTACAATTGACGTTCCTGAGTGTGATGAATTCGATGAACGCCTTCTGAGCGGCGCCATTGCCAATGTTGGCCGTGATCTTACAAAAAATAGCGGATCTCCCGATGCCTCATTATCTTGCCTCGAGGGTATGCAGGCGGGTGCTGATTTTCTGGCCGAAAAGATGCGCGTACCGAATATGAATGTTATCTCTTTGCTGGAAAAGGCGTGCTACGGCCCTGAAAGCATTATCCATTCTGACCTTGAAGGTTGGGCGGCCGAAGGTTGTCCGATGGATCAAAGGCTTTAAGCGCTATCTTGAAAACAGGTTGAAAAGGCGGGGGTTTATCCGCCTTTTTTTATGCGCGGACCTTTGCGCCGTGCTAAAATATGCATATGAAGAGGGTTTTCACCATTCTGACTGTCCTGTTTGCTGCGGCGCTTGTTTCGGGTTCTGCGCACGCACAAATCTATGGCACGGGTAAAACGGGTGATAACCAAGGGTATACCAGCTACCAGAACGTTCCGTATTACAACCAGATGGTCAGGGACGCGCTGAAAAACAAACCGCCCAAATTCGATTTCATGCAATTCCGTATCTATTACAGCCAGACTCCGCAATATGACCCGATGAGCGAGCAAGCGCTGGAAGAGATGAACAACTACGCCTTTATCGTCATGAACGATGAAGACCCCGAACGGGTTAAATCCGCGATGCTGGCTTATAAAACCGTGGTGACCAACCATCTCGCCAATATAGATGTCGTCACACAGGCTTTATCTCTCGCCAAGGACGACAAACGTTTCGGCAATCCTGAATTCTTTGGTTGGGTGAAAGAGGGGCTGATCAGAACTGTTATGATCTCGGGCAACGGATATACTCTGAAGCAGGCCTATGATGTGATCACCATGCAGGAAGAAATTATTCTGATGGGCAGGTTGCGCTTACGACCGCTCAGCACCGTTTCGCGCAAGGAAGGCGTCGTGTATTACAACATGCATGAAGTCCAGAATGTCGATACGGGTCGTACCTTCACCTTGTTTGTGAATACCACAATTCCCATGAAGGTCATCGAGCGCAGAGAAGAAGAAGCGCAGTCATATACGCTTGATATCCGTAAGCAATAAAGTCTCTTTTACATAGGATAATTATTTTCTTGCAAAACTCTCCGGCGGTTTTGCATGATGCGCACATATCTAATTTTTTAGAAATGCTGCGTTATGAACGGGGAAACCATAGCACCGGATACGGTCGGTGCAGAAACCAAGCAAGAAGCACCGCTTTCTGCGGAGGAGGTTTTCGAGCAAGAGCTTGAAAAGCACCTGCAAGCGTTGTCGGGAACCGATGACGAGGTTTTTCCTGAATTGGAATACAAGCTTCAGGCAGCCAAACCCGAAAACCATAGCCGGGAAAATTACCGCCGTATTTTCAGCAATATAAAACGCTCCTCCGCCCGTTACCCAACAGCATCTACAGCCTTTAACCGCCTTGACGAAGACATACGGTCCGGCAAGGTTTTCAGACGTCTAACACATGGTAAGGATGCGCGTTACCGCATCGATTTAACGGACAAGGATCACCGAATCCCCGAAGCGGGCATACAGGCCCGTTTGGAACCGCTTAAAAATGTATTGATGATCAAATGGGGTATGTCGGCGACGGAAGATTCGCCCGCGTTGTTCCGTGCAGAACGAAAAATCAAACTATTCTCGAGCGCTATCGGCCGTCTGGGTGACATCCGCAATTTAAGCGATAGCAAGGTCAAGCAATTGCCCGAGCCATTCAGGGAATTGTTCGGTAAAAAAGCCCGCGACAAAAAGGTTTTCCCCGGTGTCGAGACCCGCAGCGACCGCGAGAAGATCACGATTTTCAGACCGGCGGTGTATGAAGGTAGAACATTTATCGTCGCATTGGAAATTGCGCAAGACGAAGGCATTGCCTCTCCGGTGGCCAGCACAGACCCGGCGGACAATTACTGCATCGACCAGATCGAGGTTGAGGTAAAGGAAATCATCGACGCGCAGACCGGAATAAATGCGTTGAAACACCCCGAGAAAATCACATTGCCTGACGGTAAGAAAAAGACACGCGAAATGTCCGAAGCCGAACTGCGTTTGAAAATCGCGTTACCTGTCTTGAGCAAGGAAGCCTGCGCCCTGTGCAGCGAGCATGAACTGGTGCCTATGCTGGACCCTAAACCGAAGCTGGGCTTTGACCGCAATAAAGTCGCGGCGGAAAACAAGGAAGGCCGCCAGCGTATGAAGGCGGCGCGTGAAGCCCTGATTTCCCCGGAATCTTCCGCATGGTCCGATCTCGATTTCGGAGAGGCGCTCACGCTGGAGGGTTAAGAGAAGAGTGAATAAAGGGCACTGACAACCCGCGCCAAACATATTACTCTGTTCAAAGCATGAGGGGGCAGCAGAGACATCCATGAGTTTGATCAGCGTTAAAGACCTGAATTTTGAGTACCCGAGAAAACGGGTCTTGAATGATATCTCGTTCGAAATCAAAGAAGGCAGCGTAACTGCGCTGGTGGGGCCGAACGGCGCCGGCAAGACAACCCTGTTGCGATGTATGACATCTCTGGAAACCCCGCTCAGCGGCCATGTCATCGTCAACGGTATCGATGTGCATGACCAGCCGCGTAAAGCCCACCAGCATATGGGCTATCTCTCGGATTTCTTCGGCGTCTATAAAAACCTCACCGTCAAACAATGCCTGACCTACATGGCGTGGTCACAAAAAGTGCCGACTGAAGGGTTGGATCAAAAAATTGCCGAACTCGCAAAAGAAGTCGATATTGAAAAATACCTCGATGAGAAAGCAGGGTCGCTTTCCAGAGGGTACAAGCAAAGGCTCGGTGTCGGGCTGGCGCTGGTGCATAACCCGAAATGCATTTTTCTGGATGAGCCTGCCTCGGGCATGGACCCCGAAGCGCGGATCAAGTTTTCCGAACTGATGCTCCGCCTGAAGAAAAAGGGTATGACGATTATAGTCTCCTCGCACATTCTGGCCGAACTCGAAGATTACTGTACCGACATGATCGTCCTGCGCGACGGAGAAATAAAGTCGCACGTGATCTTGTCGGATCATCAGGCCGCGCAGAATATGACGATCCAGATCGCGCTTCAAAGCGTGAAGAAAGAATACACGAAATTGATCGAAACCTATGACGGTGTGTCGGAGATGCGAACATCCGAACACGGCGTTGTCGTTACCTTTACAGGTGATCAGAAAGCACAGGGCGAATTTCTCAAGCACCTCGTCGAGAAAGAGCTTCCCGTCTATCAATTCATCGTCACGCAAAAAACCCTCAAAGATGCCTACATGGATCTGGCGGATGTCAAAGAGGTGAACGCGCAATGATCATCGTTAATCCTGAATTCCACCGTTACCTCTGGCTGAAATTTTCACCGTTCCGTCTGGCGGTTATGCCGATTATTCTGGCGCTTATACTCTATATCGGAAGCAGCTCTGACTATGTGTTTCTTGGATATTGGCAAGCCAGCCTGTTCCTGCCAGCGGTCTATACCTTCTTTGTGGTTGTGTTTTTGTGGGGCGGGTACGAAGCTGCCAGTGCATCGAACAGCGACGTGGGTTTGAACACCTGGGACTTTCAGAAGATGTCCGCGCTCGGCCCGTGGGATATTGTAATCGGCAAGCTGTTCGGTTCCACCTCATACACTTGGTATGCGGGCTTTTTGCTCATCGGCGTGATCCTGTTCTCCTATCCCTATCTGGATGAGGTCGGATACCTGAAAGAATTAAAGCAAGCCTTCCCGTCTTCGCTGAGTTTGATCATGTATCTGGTGTTCGCGGGCGTCATGGGCCATGCCAGCGCATTTTTATTCGGCACGCAAAATTTACGGCAGAAAAAGACGGGCGCAGGGATACCCTTCATTTTAGGGTTCATTGTATCCAGCACGGTATTCTCCCTGACCATCGGCGGGGATCTGGATGCCCAGAACATCAACGATACCGACCTGATCGACTGGCACATGTTCGAGCTTTCGTCTTACACGGCGATTATCAGCTCGCTGCTTTTTTTCCTGTTCTGGATCATCATGGCGATTCAAAGGAATATCCGCGAAGAATTGCAGTTTAGAAATTCCCCGATTGTATTGATGGCGTTTTTGGTCACATTCAGCATCTATGTCACAGGGTTCATGGACAATAGCTGGGACCGCCACCTTCCCGACATGATACAGAACATAACGGCGAAGTTCATTGTCGCATTCTTCATCATCATGGCCGGAACATATTTCACCGTCTTTATGGAATCGGCCGGTCTGGCGAAATACAGACGCTGGTTTTATGCGTTCAAAAATAAGGAGTGGAAGCGCTTCCTTGAAAACACACCCGGATGGGTCGGCGCGACCTTGCTTCTTATTCCCGTATATCTGGTCGCAAATATCGGCTGGGTCCTGTTTTTTGATGAAGGCGCCTTTGTACAGCGCATGACGCGAGAGCTGGACGGCATTCCGATATTGCCCGTGACGACAGCCATGATTTTATTCACCATGCGTGATGGTCTCGTCTTTCACAGCATTCTGTTAGGGCGGGTTGAAAAGCATAAAGGCTTCTTGCTCGTACTGTACTTCATCATGGCTTACGGGCTGCTGCCGTTCTTTGTGACCTCAATGATCGAGAACATGGATATAGGCAGGGCCGATCGCGAAGATGTGCTGCTCAATGCCATGCTGTATTTCTATCCTGTTGGCGGTCCCGAGTTTTTTGCCGGCGTTTTGCCTGTCCTCGCACAGGTTCTGATCGCGTTTCTCGTGTTCAGGTTTTCCGTCGGTGGTCTGAAAACGCAAGAAAGCGCCCGATAGACATTGTCATTTTTGTCCGCTGCCCTATACTAATTCCCGGAAAAAAGACGTTCGTTTGAAGCATTTAAGTGAGTCCCCTTATGAGTAAAATTTTCGGTTTCGTGCTTATTTTGGCAAGCTTTTGGCTGATTAGCTCAGGGATGTTCAAGCCGCTGCTTCTCACCTTCGGCGCAATCTCTATCGTTATCGTCATCGCGCTGATCATGCGCATGAAAAGCAAGGACGCGGAATCCTACCCTATTATTATGCCTGCATGGCGTTTGCCCGGTTACCTGCTGTGGATGATCGGCCAGATCGTTGTGTCCAACATCGACGTTGCAAAACGCGTATGGCTCGGCAAATCCTCGATCAGCCCGACAATATTCACAGTGCGCGCAACCCAGAAAACGGATGTGGCCAAGGTTCTGTATGCGAACTCGATTACAATGACGCCGGGCACCGTGACATTGTCCGTACGTGAAGATGTGCTGGAAGTGCATGCATTGACGAAAGCGGCGGCGGAAGAATTGAAAAAAGGCGAAATGGACCGACGCGTTACGGCACTGGAGGCTGCATAAACATGTATCTGGCTGCTTGTCTCGCTGTTGTTTGTGTTATGGCCCTCGCTTTACTGCGGGCTTTTATCGGTCCGACGTTGTTTGACCGCATTCTCGCCGTCAATATGTTCGGCACGAAAACCGTTTTGCTGGTCTCCGTTTTGGGGATGGTTGCGGGCGATACGTCTTACCTCGATATCGCGCTGGTGTACGTGTTGATTAACTTTATCGGCATTATCGCGGTTCTGCGCTTTTTCGAATATGACCACGATCGGCAGCAGGAGGGGCATCAATGATGGAGATGGCTCTCGATATCTTAAGCTGGTTCTGCATCGTGGTTGGCGGGTTTCTCGGCATTACGGGGGCAATCGGTCTTTTCCGTTTCCCTGACTTCTATTCACGCCTCCACGCCGCCAGTATCACAGACACGCTGAGTGTGGGGTTGATCATATTCGGTCTTGTTTTACAAAGCTCTTCGGTCTTGATGGTTCTGAAACTGTTGCTTCTGTTGTTGATCTTGGCCTATACCGGACCCACTGCGGCCCACGCACTGGCCAAAACCGCACGGCAGGAAAAGTTGAAACCTGTCCTCGACGATAATGGAGAAGAGTCATAGACATCATCATCGACATAGCGTTGCTGACCATGTTGATTGCCACGGCGTTGGCGAGCGTGTTTATACGTGACCTTTTCGCCGTGATTATGGTTTTCGGCATCTACAGTCTGCTGTCTGCCGGGTTTTTCCTGAATTTGAACGCACCCGATGTGGCGTTGACCGAAGCCGCCATTGGTGCGGGTATAGCCCCGATTTTGATGCTGGGGACTTTGGCGCTGACCCGTAAAAAATGGGACCCTGAACCGCACGCCAAAAAATCAACCCACACGCCGCTTTTGCCGCTGATTGTTGTCGCTATAACAGGGGCCGCTTTGGTCTATGCGACGTTCGATATGCCGTATTACGGTGATGCTGAAGCGCCGTCACACACCCATGTGGCGCCGCGTTACATTCAGGAGTCGGGGCAGGAAATCGATATTCCGAATATGGTGACATCCGTACTCGCCAGTTACAGAGGCTTTGATACGCTGGGTGAGGTGTTTGTGATCTTCACCGCCGGTATCGGCGTTCTGGCATTGCTCGGCTTTTTGTCTGACGGGTCGGGCCGTAAATACTGGCAATTTGCGGATACTGCGAGTTTGCGCCGTCACACGGTTTTGCATGTGATTGCCAAAATCCTTATACCGCTGATTTTGTTGTATGCATTTTATGTGCAGTTCCACGGGGATTACAGCCCCGGCGGTGGCTTTCAGGCGGGCGTGATCTTTGCAACCGCCTTCATCCTCTACACCATGATCAGCGGTTTGCAGGCCGTTTATAAAATCATCAAACCGGAATTGATCTACTGGACAATGGCCTTCGGTGTGATGCTGTACGGCGTTACGGGTCTCGTTGCCATGTTTATGGGCGGCGACTATCTGGATTACAACGCGCTGGACCACCACGACCCCATTCACGGCCAGCATATGGGTATTCTCTTGGTGGAGCTGGGCGTCGGCATATGTGTGGCCGCCGTCATGATGTCTGTCTTTTTCAACTTTGCGGGGCGCGGTATTCGCCTGCCTGAAGATACGAAAGAGGGCGGGCAATGAGCGTAGTATTAGGTCTTTTCAATTACTGGATTGTGATTGCCCTGATGATGACGGGCTTTTACCTCGTCATCGCGACAAGCAACCTGATCAAGAAAATCATCGGGCTGAATATTTTCCAGACATCCGTGTTCATTCTGTATATCAGCATCGCCAAGGTTAAGGGCGGTGCGGCTCCGATTTTGGAAGAAGGCACAGAACTGTATGCCAACCCTTTGCCGCATGTCTTGATCCTGACCGCCATTGTTGTGGGCATTGCCACCACCGCTTTGGGACTGGCTTTGATCGTCCGTATTAAAGAAGCGTACGGCAGTATTGAAGAAGACGATATTCGCGAGAAGGGCGGAACGACATGATGGAAGTGGTTCTGGCCAATCTACCGGCGCTACAGGTTCTTTTACCTTTACTGACCGCACCGATTTGTTTTCTGGTGCGTAAAAACGGCATCGCGTGGTTGCTCGCTTTCGTGGCAACGCTCGGCAGTTTCGTCGTCGCGATCAATCTGTTCGAACAGGTCTCTAATGAAGGTGTCCTTTCCTACACAATGGGCGGATGGGAACCTCCGTGGGGTATCGAATACCGCATTGATGAGCTGAGTGCGTTCGTGCTCATGCTGGTCTCGGGTATTGCAACGGTGACGCTGGCTTTTGCCCGCAAAAGTATTGCAAAGGAAATCGCACCGCAGAGCTTTGCGCTGTTTTACACAGCGTTGCTCCTGTGTCTGGCGGGTTTGCTCGGCATTACGATTACGGGTGACGCGTTTAACCTGTTCGTCTTTTTGGAAATCTCGTCGCTATCCTCTTATATCCTGATCAGCTTCGGCAAGGATAACCGCGCCCTGACGGCATCGTTCCAGTATCTAATTATGGGGACGATCGGGGCGACCATGCTGCTCATCGGTATCGGCTTCCTGTATATGATGACGGGTACGTTGAATATGGCCGACCTAGCAGCCCGCCTGCCGGAAGTGATGGACACCAATACGGTGCGTGCCGCTTTTGCATTCATCATTGTCGGCTTGAGCATCAAGCTCGCACTGTTTCCGTTGCATATCTGGCTGCCGAATGCGTATGGCTATGCGCCATCCACCGTAACTGTTTTTCTGGCCGCGACATCAACCAAAGTCGCACTCTATGCGCTTCTCCGTTTCATTTTCACCATCTTCGGTGTCGAATTTGCCTTCGGTGAAATGCCGCTGCAATTCATCCTTATTTTCTTGTCCGTGTTGGCAGTATTCAGCGGCTCTCTGACCGCGATATTCCAGACGAATATCAAACACGTGCTGGCCTATTCCAGTATCGCCCAGATCGGTTACATGATGATCGGTGTAGCCTTGATCAGTGTAGCGGGCTTGAGCGCGGGTATCCTGCACATGTTCAATCACGCCATTATGAAAGGCTGTCTGTTCATGGCTCTTGGCTGTGTTTACTACCGTCATGGCAGCGCCCGTATCGAAGATTTCAAAGGGCTGGGCAAAACCATGCCTCTGACTATGGCGGCCTTTGTCGTTGGCGGCCTCGGTCTGATCGGAATGCCGCTGACGGCTGGCTTCATCAGCAAATGGTATCTGGTTATGGCGGCTCTGGAGCATGGCCTTGCCGGTGCTGTGATTATATTCAGCGTCTTGGCGGGGTCTTTGTTGGCCGTAGCCTATATCTGGCGTGTTGTAGAAGCCGCATATTTTCAGGCCCCAGGCAATGACGAAAAGGTGGAAGCCCCGATGGCATTACTCATCCCGACATGGGCGCTGGCGTTGGCGACAATATATTTCGGCATTGATACGCAACTCAGTGTCGGTGCCGCGACACAGGCTGCAGAAAGCCTGATGGGGGGCACACCATGATCTTGTCTCCCGAATTGATGATGCCTGCGACGGCTTTGTTGCCTGTTCTTGGCGCGCTGTTGATCGCGATCACGGGCAGATTTCCGAATATACGTGAGGGCGTAACGCTGCTGACGGGGGTTGCAACCTTCCTGATGGTTTTGCAATTCCTGCCCGGTGTGTTGAACGGCGAAGTGTATGAATACACGTTTGCCGAACCCGTGCCCGGTATAACGCTGGCATTCAGCCTCGAACCGCTGGGTATGCTGTTCGCCCTGATCGCGAGTTTCCTTTGGATCGTCACATCCGTCTACGCCATCGGGTATATGCGCGGCGCGAATGAACAGAATCAGACGCGGTTTTATATATGTTTTGCACTGGCGATTGCTTTCACGCTGGCACTCGCATTTTCGGCGAACCTGCTGACGCTGTTTGTGTTCTATGAAATGCTGACCCTGTCGACATATCCGCTGGTTGCGCATAAAGGCACGGACGAAGCCCGAAAAGGCGCCCGTGTTTATCTGGGCATCTTGCTGACCACATCCATCGCATTTTTCCTGCCTGCGATTATCTGGACGTATTCCGTTGCGGGCACGCTGGATTTTCAAGTGGGCGGCGTCTTTCCCGATGATGTAAATCCGCTGGTCGCGGGCGCGTTATTGTTACTGTTCTTCTATGGCGCGGGTAAAGCCGCCTTGATGCCGTTCCACCGCTGGTTACCTTCGGCGATGGTTGCGCCGACACCTGTCAGTGCGTTGTTGCACGCGGTGGCGGTTGTGAAGGCGGGTGTTTTCACCTTGCTGAAAATTGCGGTCTATATCTTCGGTGCGGATTTATTACTGGATCTGGATGCTCGCGAAATCCTGCTCTACATCGCGGGCGCAAGTATTTTGCTGGCGTCCTTGGTTGCGATGACGAAAGACAACCTGAAAGCGCGGCTGGCTTATTCCACAGTGTCGCAGCTCGGCTATGTCACGCTCGGCGCATTGCTCGCCACACAGGCGGGTATCGAAGGGTCGGCGATGCAAATCGCGACCCATGCCTTTGGTAAGATCACGCTGTTTTTCTGTGCAGGCGCGATTTATGTCGCGACCGCCAAAACCGAAATCAGCGACATGAAGGGGCTGGGCCGTGCGATGCCGATAACCATGCTGGCATTCTTTATCGGCAGCTTGAGCATTATCGGTTTACCACCCGCCGCAGGTACATGGAGCAAATGGTATTTGATGCTTGGTACACTGGAAGCGGGATATCTGGTCTTGATGGGCGCACTTATGATCAGCTCGCTTTTGAATATCGCGTACTTGCTGCCTATCCCCGTGCAGGGATTCTTCGGTGGCGAGAACAAGGATCAGCCGGTTGAGATAAAAGAGGCGCCATGGCCGTGTCTGGTCGGTATCGGCATTACTGCCATCGGATGCCTTGTATTGTTTATCTGTCCTGAAAAACTGTATGAGCTGGCCGCATTGTTATATGAGGGGGCATCATGAGTGTGAAAGACGAGAAAACATATTTTCTGGATAAGAAACAAAACGTAAAGCGCATCATTTACGCGTTTTATGTGCTGTGTGCCGGTTTGGTCGCGGCGGACTTTATTGTTCACAGACACACCTATCATGACTGGGAAAACTTTCCCGCCTTCTATGCCGTTTTCGGTTTTGTCGCTTGTGTCATTCTGGTTCTTCTGGCGACCCTGATGCGTAAAGCCGTTATGCGTGACGAAGATTACTATGAAAGCGGTAACGGGGGAGGCGACGCATGATTGAACTGTTTGGCGGCATGCCGTCCTACATGGTGTTTTTCCTCTTTGCTGTATTGGCGCTCTTCACCAGAGGGCATCTCCGCAGCCTGCTCATGATTGCAGCACCTGTAATCAGCGGCATATTCTTGTGGCAGACGGGACAAGGGGAGGAGATATCCTACACAACGCAGCTTATGAGTTATGAGCTGACCCCTTTCAGGACGGACAAGCTCAGCCTTCTTTTTGGCTATCTCTTTAATATCGCCGCGTTCATGGCGGTGCTTTTCTCCCTGCACATAAAGGACACGCACCAGCATGTCAGCGGTTTGATCTATGCCGGTGCCGCATTGGGTGCGGTTTTCGCCGGCGATTTAATTACCCTGTTTGTCTTCCTCGAAGTCATGGCCGTAAGTTCGACCTTTTTAATCTGGGCGCGCGGCACGGATAAAGCGATTGCTTCGGGCATGCGCTACCTGATTATACAGGTCATCTCCGGTGTTCTGTTGTTGGCGGGTGCGCTGTTTGTTTACAGCGATACGGGTTCGTTGTCCCTGACACAGATGAGCCTCGATACCGTTGCAGGCGTATTGATTTTCCTCGCCGTCGGCATCAAGGCCGCCTTCCCGCTCATGCATAACTGGGTTACGGATGCGTATCCGGAAGCAACCCCGACGGGGTCTGTCTTCTTGAGCATCTTTACAACTAAAACGGCTGTTTACCTATTGGCGCGAGGTTTCCCGGGCGAAGACATATTGATTTATATCGGCGCGATTATGGCGTGCTTCCCGATCTTTTATGCCGTGATTGAAAACGATCTGCGCCGCGTGCTCGCCTATTCAATGATTAACCAGATCGGTTTCATGGTCGTTGGTATCGGTATCGGTACGGAACTGGCCATCAATGGCGCCGTTGCGACCGCCTTTAACCATGTGATTTACAAAGGCCTGCTGTTTATGTCCATGGGTGCGGTCCTGCACATGACAGGACGCATCAACGGCTCTGACCTTGGTGGCCTGTACAAGACCATGCCGAAAACCACTATCCTGTGTATCGTGGGTGCGGCGTCTATTTCCGCCTTCCCGCTCTTTAGCGGCTTTGTCAGCAAAGCTATGATCATGAGCGCGGTTATATATGAAGGCTATGACTGGATATGGCTGGCGCTTCTGTTTGCTGCCGCAGGTGTGTTCCACCATGCGGGGATCAAGATTCCGTATTTCGCGTTCTTCGCCCATGATTCCGGTTTGCGCCCGTCCGAACCGCCCCGCAATATGCTTATGGCGATGGGACTGGCGGCCGCACTCTGTATAGGTATCGGCTGCTATCCGCGTGTGCTCTACAGCTTTCTGCCGTTCGAAACGGATTACACAGCCTATGACACAACCCACGTCCTGACCCAGATGCAGCTACTGTGCTTCTCTGCATTGGCGTTTGTCTGGCTCAACCTGCGCGGCCTTTATCCGCCCGAACTTCGCTCGACGAATATCGATGTGGAATGGCTGTACCGCAAGTTTCTGCCATGCTCTATCCGTTGCGGCATGGCGATGATGAAACCGGTTTATAATGGTGCTCTCAGGCTGGCTTGCGGCATGGTGCAGATTGTATTTATCCGCAACCTTACCCGTCACCACGGCCCTGAAGGGGTGCTGGCCCGCACATGGCCGATCGGCAGCATGGTTCTGTGGGTTGCTGTTTTACTCGGGTTTTACCTGATGCTCTATTACGTGCTCTAGCACAACGCAGGAATACCCATAGCATGCATAAGGTCGCAATCCGCTTTCTCGCGGGCTGATTTTGCATCGTCGTTAGGCGCAGTCTCAGGCGGAAGGATCAGCTTTTCTTGTTCTCTATCCAACTCCACATTCCATTATTGACCGTCATGGGTGAAATAAACGAGGCATTCAAGCATCTGCCAAGACAGATATCGCCCACTGCTATGTCATCGATATGGCGAGTTTGGAAGTCACTGAATAAGGAATATTGAAAATGGCAGGGGCAGCAGGACTTGAACCCGCGACCTACGGTTTTGGAGACCGTCGCTCTACCAACTGAGCTATACCCCTAAACTTCCCAAAAGTGCCATATACTTACTGGCATTTTCGGAAAATGACAAGACTTAAACCCAAATCAAGTCTGAGTCATTTTTGCAACACACCAATAAAAAACCGTAAAAATTTTAATTTTTTGAGTTGACTGGTCAGTCAACTGGGATATATCTGTAGCAGAGAAAAATATGGCAGTGCAACAAGAACCCCAGAAAACGTCGACAAAAGAACGACTTATAGACACCGCGATAGACTTGATTTGGAAATCAAGCTATGGCGCGGTCAGTGTTGATGAGATTTGTAAGGCCGCCGATGTACGCAAAGGCAGTTTTTATCACTTCTTCCCGTCGAAGATCGATCTGGCCGTAGCTGCGATGGATAAAGCGTATTCTGAGTTTAAATGCATGATGCATGAGCTTTTTGATAAGTCGGTGCCGCCCGTCGAACGTTTTGAGAAGTTGATGGAATACGGCTTGGCCCATCAGGAAGAAGCTGCTGAAAAATACGGCATGGTATGCGGTTGCCCGTTTGTAAGCCTCGCTAGTGAGATGGCTCCGCAGGACCCGCAAATACGTGAAAAGGTCGAAGGCATCATCATGCGAAAGCGCCGTTATTACGAAGATGCGCTGCGTGACATGCTCGATGAAGGGTTGATTGCCGCCGACACGGATGTCGAGGCGACGGCCTATAAGATTTACACATTTGTAATGGGGCAGTTGATGCTTGCCCGTATACAAAACAGTTTGGAGCCGATGAAACGCGACCTGAGAACGGGGCTGTTTACGTTGATCGGTCTGGATCAATCTGCGTTGAAAAAATCTGCGTGATTATAAAATTTTTGGAGAGAGAACAATGAAAGCCAAAACATTTACAAAATTTCTGGTCATCATAATCGCTGTCGCGGCTATAGGCGGCGGCTATTATTATTTCCAGAAAAAACCCGCAGATGCCAAAGCCGCAGAAAGTGGCGCCCCGGGCGGTGGCCAGCAACAGGCCATGCCAGTAATTTACACACAGGTCGATAGCAAATCCGTGCAGATCTGGAATGGATATTCAGCCAGACTGGAAGCTGTGGAATATGCCGAAATCCGCCCGCAAGTCAGCGGAACGATCACCGAAGTAAAATTCGAAGACGGTCAGCAGGTCGAGCAGGGTGATGTATTGTTCGTCATCGACACCAAGCCGTATCAAGCTGCGGTCAATCAGGCCGAAGCGGAGCTGAAGGTTTCGAAAAATGAATTTTCGCTGGCACAGAAAGAAGCCAATCGTGCGGAAGAACTGATCAAAACCAACGCCATTTCCAAACGTATCTATGACGAACGTAAAAGTACATCCAATGTGGCGTGGGCACGCATTAAAGCAGCTGAAGCCAGACTTGAGCGCGCGCAAATCGATCTGGATTATGCGAATGTGAAGGCACCGATTACAGGGCGCGTCAGCCGCGCTGAAATCAAGGTCGGCAACCTTGTCGAGGCAGGTGCGAATGCACCGTTGCTGACAACAATCGTTTCAACAGCCGCTGTATACGCTGACTTCGAAGTCGACGAGCAGACATACCTGACATATATCCGTACAAACGCCAAGGACCGCGCGAGCGAGAGCAAGGTTCCCGTCAAGCTGATCCTGAGCGGTGACAGTGTGGTATATGACGGCTTTATTGACAGCTTTGATAACCAGATTGACGCGTCTTCCGGCACTATCCGTGCACGGGCGCTGTTCGAAAACAAGGACGGTGCTTTGTTACCGGGTATGTTCGCGAGCGTGAAGATGGGCTTGCCCGAAAAGCAGGAGAAGATTTTGCTGACGGAACGGGCGATCGGTACGGACCAGGATCGTAAATATGTCTACATCGTGAACGACAAGAATATGGTTGAGTATCGCCAAATTCGTATCGGCGAGAGCATGGGCGGAGAACGCGTTGTCACATCAGGTTTGGAAGCGGGCGACAAAGTCATTACGGAAGGCATCATTCGATTGCGTCCGGGAATGCCTGTAAAGCCGCAAACACAGGCCGAAGCTGATGCCGCTGCTGCTGCGCAGGCTGCTCAAAGTCAAGCCGGAGACGCCGAACAAGGCGAGTCCAGTCAGGCACACTAAGTACACACTATTATTCGAAAGAACACCTAACATAGGGGCTTTAGGGACATGAACATTTCCGGATATTTTATCGACCGGCCGATTTTTGCGTCTGTCATGTCGATCATCGTTTTTATCGCAGGCGCAGTATCCATTTTTAATCTGCCGATTTCCGAGTATCCGGAAGTCTCTCCGCCATCTATCGTGGTCAGTGCGCAATTCCCGGGGGCGAACCCCGCCGTTATTGCGGAAACGGTCGCGACACCGCTTGAGGAGCAAATCAACGGCGTTGAAAACATGCTCTATATGACGTCGACCGCCTCTACGGATGGTGCAATGGGGCTGACCGTGACCTTTGCAATCGGCACTGATGTCGATCTGGCACAACAATTGGTCCAGAACAGAGTGCAACAGGCTTTGCCGCGTCTCCCCGAAGTCACGCGCCAGCTTGGCGTAACGGTGGTGAAAAGCTCGCCCGACCTGACAATGGTTGTTCACTTGCTGTCACCCGACGACCGTTACGACATGCTGTATTTGCGGAACTACGGTACGTTACAGGTTAAGGACGAACTTGCGAAAATTCAGGGCGTGGGACAGGTCCGCGTCTTTGGTTCGGGTGATTATGCGATGCGCATATGGTTGAACCCGGACAAGGTTGCCGAGCGTGATATGACAGCGTCCGAAGTCATCGAGGCCATCCGCAGTCAGAACGTACAGGTTGCCGCAGGGGTTATCGGCGGTCCGCCATATGAAGACAGCGTGCTGGTCCAGCTTCCTGTTAACGTACAGGGGCGGCTGGAGACGGCAGAGCAGTTCGAACAGATAATCATTAAACGCAGCGAAAATGGTACGGTCACGCGCCTTGAAGACGTGGCGCGGGTTGAACTGGATGCGCAAAGCTACTCTCTACGCTCCATGCTGAACAATAAGCAGGCCGTGGCGATTCCGATCTTCGCAGCGCCAGGCTCCAACGCGCTTGAGCTCTCCCAGAATGTGCGCTCGACCATGGAGCGTTTAAAAGAAGACATGCCGCCGGGCGTGGATTATTCCATCGTCTATGACCCTACCGTGTTCGTGAGTGACTCGATTGAAGCCGTGATCCACACCTTGCTGGAAGCCGTCTTCCTTGTGGTTCTTGTGGTGATCGTATTCTTGCAGACATGGCGGGCATCGATTATTCCGTTGCTAGCTGTGCCCGTATCCATTGTCGGTACTTTCGCATTCATGCTGGCCTTCGGCTTTACAATTAACGTATTGACCCTGTTCGGGCTTATCCTCGCGATCGGTATTGTGGTTGATGACGCGATTGTGGTCGTTGAAAACGTCGAACGGAATATCGAGGAAGGCAAGTCTCCGCGCGATGCCACTATTCAGGCCATGAAAGAGGTGACCGGCCCGATCATTGCGACATCTCTGGTGCTGGCCAGTGTGTTCATTCCTATCGCATTCATCAGCGGCCTGACAGGACAGTTCTACAAACAATTCGCCCTGACCATTGCGATTGCGACATTCATTTCTACATTCAACTCGCTGACACTCAGTCCGGCGATGTCGGCTTTACTTTTGCATGACCGCAATGCACCGAAAGATAAAATCAGCAAGGCGATGGATTTCTGCTTCGGTTGGTTCTTCAATATCTTCAACAAGGTCTTTGGTAAATTCCAGAACGGATACTCGAACGGCATCTGCCGCTTCATTACCCGTCGTCTGTTTATCATGATGATCCTGTACGCGCTGTTGATCGGTGCGACGGGCGCGAGCTTCAACCTCGTCCCGAAAGGATTTGTACCCGCACAGGATAAAAAATACCTGATTGCGATTGCGCAATTGCCGCCCGGTGCAACGTTGGAACGTACCGAAGAAGTGATGATACAAATGGGCGATATCGCCACGTCACAGCCTGGTGTGGCCAACGCAGTTCAGTTCCCGGGTCTGTCGATCAACGGGTTCGTAAACTCGCCAAGCGCAGGCGTTGTGTTCGTGCCGCTGGATGAATTCCATGAACGGACCAGTCACGAAAAAAGCGCACAGGAGATCGCAAATGCCTTACAGCAAAAGTTCGGCGCGATTGATGATGCCTTTGTCGCGGTGTTCCCGCCTCCGCCTGTACGCGGGTTAGGGACAGCCGGTGGCTTCAAGTTGCAAATTCAGGACAGAACCGATCAGGGCTATGCCGCTCTGGATGAGGCTGTTCAGGCTGTTGTCGGTAAGGCGATGCAGGACCCTGCGCTCGCGTTTCCGGTGCTGACCAATTACAACATCAATATGCCGCAGCTGTATGCCGACCTTGATCGTACAAAGGCCCAACAGCTGGGTATTCCGATTGATGAGGTCTTCCGTACGCTACAGGTTTATCTTGGCTCGCTTTACGTGAATGACTTCAACCTGTTCGGCAGAACCTATCAGGTTGTCGCACAGGCCGATGCCGAATATCGCGCCACACCGGAAGATATTATTTCCCTGCAGGTACGTAACGTAAACGGCGATATGGTGCCACTCGGTTCGGTCATCAAGGTCGAGGAGACATTCGGCCCCGACACGGCCGTGCGTTACAACGGTTTCCGTGCCGCCGATATCAGCGGCAACCCGGCACCGGGATATTCATCCGGTCAGGCGCAGGATGCGATTGTCAAAATCCTCGATGAAACGCTGCCACCGGGCATGGATTTCGAATGGACGGACCTGACCTATCAGCAGATTCTGGCGGGTAATACGGCGATTTATATCTTCCCGCTCTGTATCCTGTTGGTCTTCCTTGTTCTGGCCGCACAGTACGAGAGTCTGACCTTGCCACTGGCGGTTATTCTGATTGTGCCGATGGCGATCCTGTCCGCGATTTTAGGGATCTACCTGTTCGGAAAGTTTTTCCACATGGGCGGTGATAACAATATATTCTCGCAGATATCGCTCTTCGTGCTGGCCGGCTTGGCCTGTAAGAACGCGATCCTGATCGTCGAATTTGCCCGCGAACTGGAGCATAAAGGATTGAGTATCGGTAAGGCCGCCAGAGACGCAGCCCGCCTGCGTTTGCGTCCGATCCTGATGACATCCATCGCCTTCATTATGGGTGTGCTGCCGCTGGTGACCAGCCATGGCGCGGGTGCGGAAATGCGTCAGGCCATTGGTGTTGCCGTGTTCTGCGGTATGATTGGCGTGACAGTGTTCGGTCTGATCTTTACGCCGATGTTCTATGTCGCGGTGCGTAAACTTGAAATCATGATTACCGGTGAAGAAGAGGGTAAAGAAGACGATACCCACACCCACAAAACAACGAAGGATGCTGCATAAAATGAGATAC
This sequence comes from Alphaproteobacteria bacterium, assembly GCA_016764775.1. Lineage (GTDB taxonomy): Bacteria > Pseudomonadota > Alphaproteobacteria > Micavibrionales > Micavibrionaceae > TMED27. The sequence continues at coordinate 25,553 of JAESRE010000018.1, read as the reverse complement.
AAGGCTTTATTATTATCGACATTCTTGCTGAGTGGGTGTTTCGAAGCTCTTCAGGATTACACGCAGCCCAAAGCCCCCGTGGAGTGGAGCGCATACCAAAACCAACTGGTTGCGGATACCGAAGTCATGGCTTTGAAAAACTGGTGGCAACGTTTTGATGATCAGGCCCTGAACGACCTGATTGCGCTGACACTGGCCGATAGCCCTGATCGCCAGATTGCCGAAGCCCGTGTGCTCGAGGCTCGTGGTCTACGCCGCACTGTTCGCTCCTCTCTGTTCCCGCAAATCGGCGCGACAGGACAGGTCAGCCGTGAAGACACTGGCTTTGCCGGACCTGATAACTACTTCGAATACGGTTTTGATGCATCTTACGAGATCGATGTTTTCGGCCGTAACCGCAAGGCTACCAATGCCGCTGATAAACAAATCCAGGCACTGGAATATCGCTATCATGATGTGACTTTGACCCTGATTGCGGACGTTGCCCGCGGCTATATCACATACCGTGCCGCGCAAAAGCAGGTCGGGATCGCAGAAAAGAACCTCGAAATTCAGGTGAAAACGCTGGAGCTTATCCGCGAACAACAAAAGTTCGGTGAAGCACCGCAATTGGATGTCGAGCGCGCCGAAAACCTCGTTAATGCGACGCGTGCGTCCATTCCCGAATTTGAGAGACTGGCCGAGAATGCCCGTCTGCAACTCAGTGTCCTGACCGGCAGCTTGCCCGAAGACCTGATCGCCATCCTGAATGCACCGGCCGATATTCCCGGGCAGGATGTCGAACCTGTTTTGATGGCGCCTGCACAAGTCTTGATGCTGCGCCCCGATGTGCGCGCTTCGGCTGCTAATTTTGCTTCAACAATGGATTTGGCCGAAGCCGCGATTGCCGATATCTTTCCGCAATTTACACTCAGCGGCTTTTTCGGTTATTCCAAGGGGTCTTTCGCCGGTACGGCCAATGTATGGAATATCGTGCTGGGTGCGGCCGTATCCGTGCTTGATTTCGGTAGACTGGAGGGGCAGGTGGATGCCGCCCGTGCAGTCGAAATGAATGCCTATCACACATATCGTAAAACCGTTCTTGAAGCGGTCGTTGAAGTGGAAACGGCCCTGAACGATATCGCCCGTATTAATGAACGCCGTGCGTCGCTCCAGCAAGCGTTTGATAACGCCGAGAAGGCCTATACGCTCTCTGAAACGCTCTACAAGGAAGGCGAGATTTCATTCCTCGATCTTCTGGACGCCCAACGTACCGTCAATGAAGCCGACGCGGCCCTCGTCACCGCCGAAAGCGCACAGGCCACAGCTTTGGTCAGTTTGTACAAATCTCTGGGTGTTTATTAATCGGCCCTGATTTTTACTAAAAACACTTGCGAACAGCCGTTTCTGCTCTAGTATACAACCAAATTTTATACGGACTGGTTGTAATGACTCAAAATTTAAAAGCAGTATCGGTTGAGAGCAGACCTGATATTACTCAACTTATTGAAAAATTTGAAAATGCTGAGGCGACCGTAGCCGTTGTCGGGCTGGGATATGTTGGCTTGCCGCTGGTCAATGCGCTTTACACCAACGGCTTTAATGTTATTGGCTTTGATGTCGATCAAAAACGCGTAGAAAGCCTGAACGCCGGAAAATCACCGATCAAGCATATAGCTTCTGAGAGCTTCGCAGAAATGCTCGAGGCGGGGAAGTTTGAAGCCACAACTTCATCTGATTATTTGGCGAAGGCCGACGCGATTATTATCTGCGTTCCAACACCCTTGACCCGCCAGCGTGAGCCGGATTTGAAGTTTGTAGTCGAAACGACAAAAGTTATCGCGAAACACCTCAAACCCGGTCAATTGATCACTCTGGAATCCACCACTTACCCTGGGACGACTTCGGAGGTCATGAAGCCTATTCTGGAACGGGAAACAGGCCTGATATCCGGCGAGCACTTCTTCTTGGCATATTCTCCCGAGCGCGAAGATCCGGGTAACGAAAAGTTTTCGGCCCAAAACACACCCAAGGTGGTTGGCGGTGACGGTGAGAAAGCCCTGGAGCTGGCGACCAAATTATATGAGAAATTCATTGGTAAGGTTGTAAGCGTATCGACGCCTGAAACAGCCGAAGCAGTAAAATTGACAGAGAATATTTTCCGCGCTGTGAACATTGCTCTCGTGAATGAGTTGAAAGTTGTTTACTCGAAAATGGGCATTGATGTGTGGGAGGTCATTGACGCGGCCAGCACCAAGCCTTTCGGGTTTATGCCGTTTTATCCGGGCCCCGGTCTTGGTGGGCACTGTATTCCGATCGATCCGTTCTATTTGACATGGAAAGCGCGCGAGTTTGATGTGCATACCCGCTTTATTGAGCTTGCAGGGGAAATTAACAACAATATGGTGCGCTATGTCGTTGATAATTTAGCCGAAGCGTTAAGTACCCATGCTGAAAAAAGCATCAAGGGCTCTAAAATCTTGCTGTGTGGTGTCGCGTACAAACGAAATGTTGATGATATGCGCGAAAGCCCGTCTTTGAAAATATGGGAAGCATTGGAACAACGCGGCGCTCAAGTGGATTATCTGGACCCGTATCTTCCCAAAATACCGGCAACACGCGAACACGCAACGTTGACGGGGCGTGAATCTGTTAAGGTCAGTACGGAAACTTTGAAATCGTATGATGCGGCGTTCCTGGCCACGGACCATGATAATTTCGATTATGAGATGCTCGCACAAAACTGTAAGCTGATCGTCGATACACGCAATGCTTTTGCTAAACACGGTATCGTTGCCGATCATATCGTTAAAACTTAAACACCATTTTAGAGATTTTATGGCTATAGAAAAGAACGTAAGCGTTATTGGCTGCGGTCACTGGGGTAAAAATCTGGTCCGCAATTTTCATGCACTGGGGGCCTTGTACAGTATTTGTGACAATACGCCCGAAGTTGCCGAAAAGTTTGCGCAAGATTACGGTGTTCCGGCAATGACATGGGATGATATTCTAGCCGATGCTGGAGTGAAGGCTGTTGTTTTGGCTTCTCCTGCACCCTTCCACTATCAAATGGCCAAGGCGGCACTGGAAGCCGGAAAAGACGTGTATGTCGAAAAGCCTATTTGTTTGAAGGACGAGGAAGCGCAAGATCTTTGCAATATTGCTTCCGCAAATGATCGCATTTTGATGGTGGGCCATTTGCTACATTACCATCCTGTTTTTATTAAGATGAAAGAACTTGTACTCAGCGGGGAACTGGGTGATGTAAAATACGTCTACTCCAACCGCTTGAGTTTCGGTAAAATACGCCGAGAGGAAAATGTCTTGTGGAGCTTCGCCCCACATGATGTGTCGATGATTTTAGGACTGTTAAAAGACGAAATGCCGACATCTGTAATCGCAACGGGCAGTGCACAAACACACGGCTCAATAGAAGATATTGCGACTGTGCATATGAATTTTGCCAGCGGCGTGGATGCGCATATCCATGTTTCATGGATCAATCCGTTCAAGGAACAAAAACTGGTTGTGATCGGAGACAAGGGCATGGCCGTTTTTGACGATCGAGAAGAATGGGCCAACAAGCTGATCCATTATCCGCACAAACTTGAAGTCACTGATGAAGTGCCCGCAATTCAAAAAGCGGACGGCGTAGCGGTTGAGGTTTCTGAATCAGAGCCTTTAAAAGACGAATGCTCGCATTTCCTTGAATGCATAGACAGTCGTAACACGCCGCGCACGGACGGTGAGGAAGGTCTGCGTGTTTTAAAAGTGTTGAATATGGCCGATCAGGCGATGACAGCATAAGATAAGGTGAAAACTCCATGACAGCAGCCGACGCAAAAACCGATAAGCCGCCTTTCGTGCATGAAAGCTCCTATGTCGATGAGCCATCCACTATAGGTAATGGTACAAAAATCTGGCATTTCAGTCATGTTCTCCCGAACTGTGAAATCGGCGAGAACGTAAACATTGGTCAGAATTGTGTTATCGGTCCTGACGTCCATGTCGGCAGTAACTGCAAAATCCAGAACAATGTCTCTGTCTATAAAGGTGTTCACCTCGAAGACGGTGTATTTTGCGGCCCGTCCTGCGTGTTTACAAACGTCAATAATCCCCGTGCGGAAATTAACCGTCAAAGCGAGTTTTTGGAAACGCGGGTAAAACGCGGAACGACCATTGGCGCGAACGCTACTATTGTCTGTGGTCACACACTTGGCGCTTACAGCTTTATCGCGGCTGGCGCAGTTGTAGCCAGAGATGTTCCTGACCATGCGTTGATGGCCGGTGTTCCCGCAAAACGCATTGGCTGGATGAGCCATGCTGGTGCTAAGCTGGGCGATGATTTGATATGCCCGATTGATGGAACCGAGTACGAAGAAACCGAAAATGGTTTGAAAGCAAAGGATAAGTAAGATGACAAACGCTGCGCAAAAAGAGACTGTAGATATTCCTAACATCCCCTTCATTGATTTGCAGGCACAGCGAGAGCGCATTGCAGACAAAGTCGATGCAGCCGTCTTAAACGCAGTACATGAGGGCAAATACATTATGGGCCCGCAGGTTAAAGAATTGGAGCAGCAGCTTGCCGAATTCACCGGCGCGAAACACTGTATTTCTTGTTCTAGCGGAACAGACTCTCTGGCTATGGTTTTGATGGCCAAAGGAGTAGGGCCGGGCGATGCTGTTTTTGTTCCTGCTTTTACCTTCGTTGCAACAGCCGAAGTTGTGGCTTGGGTCGGTGCGACAGCTTACTTTGTGGATGTTTTGGAGGACTCTTTCAATATGGATCCGGCATCCTTGGAGCAGGCTATTAAGGATGCTCAAGAAGCTGGCGAAAATCCCGTCGGCGTCATTCCTGTTGATCTATTTGGTCAACCTGCTGATTATCCGGCACTGTGCGCGATCGCCGAGGCCAATAATTTGTGGGTGATGGCGGACTCTGCACAAAGTTTTGGTGGCCGCTTAGGAGATAAAAATGTTGGTCAGTGGGGACTGGCAACATCAACCAGTTTTTTTCCTGCAAAGCCTTTGGGCTGTTACGGTGATGGCGGCGCGCTCTTTACTGATGACGATGAGTTGGCGGAACTTTTGCAAAGCGTCCGTGTGCACGGCAAGGGCGGTTACAAATACGACAACGTTCGTATTGGCATGAATGCGCGGTTGGATACGGTTCAGGCTGCAATTCTTATTGAAAAGTTGAAGATTTTCCCAAGCGAACTGGACGCCAGAGACGCGGTTGCCGCTCGGTATAACGAAGGATTGAAAGATGTCGTAAACGTGCCCGAATTGATCGAGGGCGCAAGAAGCGCTTGGGCGCAGTACACGTTAGTACTGCCTGAGAACGTTGATAGAGATGATTTTGCTGCATCTTGTAAAACGGCGGGTGTACCGACCGCTGTGTATTACCCCATCCCGTTGTCACAGCAGACGGGTTACAAGAAATTTCCGGTAGTGAGTTCGGGGACGGCCGTTTCTGAAAGCTTGGCACAATCCGTAATCAGCTTGCCGATGCACCCGTATCTTGAAGCGGGTACGCAGGACTACATTATCGAGACTGTCCGTAAAGTGCTGGAAGCCTGATAGAGGCTATCTATGAAGCTCGTCTATTTGACATTGGAAGCACCACGCGAAGGACAAGCGAGCTATGTTCATGTTCATGAAATTATCAATGGCTTCAAAAATCAGGGAGTGAATGTTACTCTCTACCAGCCCTCATATACATCAAAGCCTGTATCACCTGCTCTCATCATGCGTTTGTTGCATGCTGTATGGCTACAAATAAAGCTCTGGGTAGGGTGGGAAAAAGGAAGCGTCCTCTATATCCGCGCTCATTATTTGGCTTTTCCTTCAGCGTGTATGGCAAAGTTGTGCCGAATTCCTGTTTTTCATGAAATCAACGGTCCTTATGAAGACGTGTTCGTAACTCACCCGTCACTCAACCGGCTTCGTTCAATTCTGATCCCGATGCAGAGGCTTCAATATAAATGGGCTAACGGATTAATCGCTGTAACAAAAGAATTGCAGGACTGGGCGAATAAGGAGGCGGAGCGTAACGACTGCGCCTTTATATCGAACGGCGCAAATACGGACTTATTCAAGCCGGGTTTGCCGAAGCCTGAGGACGCGCCCGATCAATATGTTGCGTTCTTTGGAGGACTGACTCGTTGGCACGGTGTACCGATTATGTTGGAGGCTGTTGGCTCGAAGGAGTGGCCTGAAAGAGTAAAGCTCCTCATCATCGGTGATGGTCAGGAAACTCCACAAGTCAAAAAACAAGCCGCAGTCAATGATCGTATCGTCTTTTTGGGGCGTCGCCCTTATAAAGAGGTCGCAGCATATGTGGCCAATGCAATAGCGGGGCTGGTGATCATCAATAATCCTGAAAGCCGCTCTTCAACAGGCGTTCTGCCTCTCAAACTCTATGAGACGCTTGCTTGTGGCGTACCGGCGATAGTGACCGATCTACCTGGACAAGCAGATTTGATCCGTGACAATGACTGTGGGGTAGTGATACCTCAGGATGGTCCCCAGGCTCTAGCGAGTGCTGTAAATGAATTGGCAAAAAATCCTGAAGCGACAACAAGACAGGGGCAAAAAGGTGCCGCCATCATTCAACAAAGCCATAGCTGGTATGCCCGTTCTGTTGAGACGTTAACGTTTATAGATAGCAAGCGCTAGGCTGCTTGAATTAATGATTTCAATATGGAAGATTCTTTTTCAAAGCAAAGCTCAACCGCGGCTTTGTGGCTAGCGTTTTTGGCGCTTTGAATCTCCTCATTCGTCAGTGCATTTAAATGCACTGCTGTTTCTTTCGGATCAAAACTCGGCATCACAAAGCCGCAATCATATTTTCGGACAATATTTGTGATATCAGGTGAGGGACCTGTTAAAACAGCCAACCGAGCTTGGATGAACTCAAAGAGCTTGTTGGGCAGACAGTGTTTCAGGTTAAACGTCGAAGGAGGAAAGAAACACAATCCGACATCATATTGATTGATTGTCGGAATTAAGTCTGAAAATGCAACCGGTGTCATGAATCGTATGCGTTTATTTTTGGCTGCAAGCTTTTGTAAATACGATTTATAGGCTTCATTTCCCGTGAGATAAAAATCCAAGGTAAAACGGGCATCAAGATGATTCATGATCTCAATCATCAACTCCAGTTTTCTATCCTTATTGGCTATGCCGTGATGAACCAATCTAATTTTGGCATTTTGTAAAGGTTTCGGGGAGGCATTTTGATAATAAGGCAAGCTTCTTAAGAGATAGGGCGTAATACCAAAGTTTTCTTTATAAGCATTCTGTAAGCTAGGGGAGACAGTTAAAACAGCATCGCATTTCTGTAAGTATTTATGGCAGAGGTACAGGCGATGTTTCTGTTCTGTCAGTGTCCACAAAAGTGAGCTTTCAAATTCCCGCGGATGGTACTCACGCGCATCAAAAATGACAGATGCATCATTTTTAATTTTGAATGCTAAAGGCAGGAGGTGGATGTCTTCTACCAGAATAACATCATATTCATTGAATGAGAGTTTGTGCGAAATATCAGCAATATTCCAGCGAATTTGAGATAAACATTGTATGGTGGTGTCTGAGGGCTTCAAACTAATTATAAATTTGTAGAACAGTCTTTGCATTCTTTTAAGAGGATTTTTGGAAGGGGTACCTAATGCATAAAGCTGCCTACAAGTGATATGGGCTGAGGGAGGGAAACCGACCACATCAATACTATGGTTCATCGAATTGAATAAATTGATAGCTCGGTTTGGACGAGGGTTTCCACTGGGATCAGCCAAACACATAACCAATATGTTTTTAGATATCATTGAGCCGGGCTCCATAAGGTCTTTGTATGATAACGCCGAAAATATCAAGCCATTCCAAAAAGCTAATAACGCGCCATGTCAGGAAGTTAAATGGCCGTTCTCCTCTAACCATTTCTTCATAATGTTGGATGATTTCCGGTGATATAAGGCCTTGTGCTTTAACGATGTTTGTTTCGAGACGCTCTTTGAAAAGATCAGGTGCGGTTCGTCGCATCCATATTTCTTCAGGAGTTGCAAAACCGATTTTGTCGGTACGGTCCCGAATATCATCAGGGATAATACCTGACATGCCTTGCCGCAGAACGCGTTTCGTCACAGCATTTTTAATCTTGTAATCGCTTGGTAATGACATCACATATTCGACCAACCGATAATCAAGAAATGGAACACGGGATTCAATCGAATGTGCCATAGAATCCCGGTCTTCCCAGTGAAGAAGCATTTGCAGGTTGGTAGATGTCATTTGCGCATGACAGAGCTTCTGAATCGAGCCGCCTTTCATATCATGCGGGTTTGATGGGCTGGCTTTTAATATGTCGAAGTTAAGCCATTCAGGCACAGGGTGGGTGCGGCGCATGATCTTACGCATAACGTTTTTCAGAAACGGCGGAAGGATATTTACGGCCGTCTGTCCTAAAATCCAGTTCCAATTGTAACCGTGACGTGAGTGTATCTGCTTGGCTTCTTTGCCGGCTTGTAGCCATCTAAAACGTCGGATCAGGTCGGCCAGTCGCGCCCCGTAAAACGATGCATATCCTGCCAGTTGTTCGTCCGCGCCCTGTCCGTCCAGCATGACGGTTACTTTATTATCTGCCGCGAGCTTAAACACATTCCATTGCGCGTAGATGCTAGTTGATCCGAAGGGTTCATCCTGATGCCATGTAATGTCCCGTAACTGATCAAATAGATTATTGAGTTCAGGGTAAGTATAATGCGCATCGACTTTGGTATGTTCTGTAACTTTATTCATCCATTTGCGTTCATTCACGCTTTCCTCGTTCGAGCAAGCCGAAAACGTTTTTTGGAGCGCTTGCGCATCTTGTTCGCGCAAAACATTGTTCATTAAACATACGATCGAAGATGAATCCAGTCCGCCGGAGAGGCATGATCCTACATCCACATCCGCTCGCAGTCTTAAGCGGACGGAATTTTCCAGTAGGTCTTTGAACCGCGCAGAAGCGACGGCAAAACTATCTGTGTTGTGCTGTTTCGCCAATGTATACCATTGCTGCGTATGAATGCGTCCATGTACCTTCGGCTTAAAGTCAGAAAGCTTTTGAACTAAACAATGACCGGGCGCAACCTGGAATACACCATCGAATAAAGTTTCATCAGTATGATCGGTAACGCCCCACACCAGAAAATCATAGCCACGCTGGTGGTTCAATACCGCTTGCCAGCCGGGTAAAACGGTGAATTGCTTGATCTCGGAAGCAAAATGAAACCCGCCATCTGGCGATACCCAATAATATAGTGGTTTGATGCCAAAGCGGTCACGGGAGAGAAAGAGAGTTTGTTCGGTTCTGTCATAAATCGCAAACGCCCACATACCGTTAAACCGCTGTTGGCACTGGGCACCCCAAGCATCATAAGCCGCTAGAATGACTTCGCTGTCGGTCTGTGATTTAAAGCTGTAACCGAGCGAAACCAGTTCTTTACGAAGCTCAAGGTAATTATAGACTTCACCATTATATGTCAGCCAGTAACGCTCATCGGCATAGCTCATCGGTTGGTGACCGAGAGAAGAGAGATCGACAATTGAAAGGCGGCGGTGTCCAAGAGCTAGAATAGCGTTGTCGGCATTTGTTACAGGGGCACTCTCTATGGTTTCAAAATACACCGCACCACTGTCATCCGGTCCGCGATGATGGATGATGTCCGTCATCTTTTCGATGATAGAAGCCTTACAACCCGCTGGCTTGAAGTATCCGGCGATGCCGCACATTTTATTTCTTTGCTCCAAGGGATGAATGTTTATTTAAAAGCCTTAGGCCAGCAATTATCTCTTCTTTACGTATAATTCTGAAGCTGTATATAAATACAGAAACCAACAGCATAATTAGAACTTTTATAATAATGTTATAAAGTCCTGTTCCCATGTGTGTACCGATATAGGCAAGAAACATTGTGACGCTTGTTATGCCAAGCAGCAAAACCCAGTTGTGAGGGATTTTGTACAGTTTTTGACTAAAAAGCATGTAAAGAAAGAACACAAAACAGTTTCCAAGTAAAGTGCCTAGCGCAGCGCCCTGGAGGCCGAGATACGGGATCAATAAATAGTTAAGTAATGCATTAGTGGCAGCTCCGAAAACATTGATCCATAAAATCAATTTTGTTTTTTTACGAATGCCAATTCCTGGCGAAAAAATATACATGCCAGACAATAAAATTGCGGGTGCCAAATAAATAACAATATATGAAGCTTTAAAATATTCCGCTACGGTTAGGATTATCAAAGCCTCTTTTGCGAAAATGCTGAGCCCAAGAACGCATAAAAGAGAAAAAGCGATAAAATATCGAAAAATATTGGCGAATTCTTGAGGAAATTTTTCTTCTTTATAATGCTTGTAAATTAGTGGTGTTATGGCCCCTTGAAAACCCATTAGAATGAGGCTGATGACGCTAGCCAGCCGAAAGCCTACACCATAAATACCGACATCCTCTAAATTCATAAAGGTATTGATCATCATACGATCAATAAAGGAAGAAATAAAAACGCAAATACTGGCAGGAACAAGGGGTAATGAAAAAGCTAGTAATTCACGTAAGGAGTTATAGCTGAATATGAGACCAAAAGAAGTCCTCAGTTTATAACAGCCATACATAGACGCACTCAGAGAGCCACAGATCATACCCATTAATATGCCGTTTAGACCTAAGTCCATAAAGTATGCGAATATAAGAGCAAACAAAGCGGTTACGCATGTCATCAAAACACTGATTACGGCATAGTGCCTGCTTTTTAATTCCCAGCGGAATTGGTTTTGTAAAAATAAAAATAATCCATTTAGAGCAAAGTAAAAAATACTTAATTGAAAAGTACTGCGGTAATCCTGTGATCCTGTTATGAGATAGGCTAGATTTTCAGAGAAATAAAAAGCAAACAAACAGAATAATGAATAAGCCAAAACGCTAAACCAAAAGCCCGTTGATGCATAATAGCGTTTTGTAAGAGCGTTCTCAGTATCAACATGATAACGGGCAACACCCTGGCTAATCTCAAGAGCGATTGTTAGATTGATAAGGCTGCCGATGATGATGAATAGGTCCAAAACACCATAATCAGTGGGCGTAAGTATGCGTGTATATAAGGGTATTAGTAAAAATCCCACACCACGACTTATGATGCCGGGAATAACATATATAGCGCTATCTTTTATGAAGTTTCTAGTGAAAGACACTTGTTAAACACCCTTCACAAATCTCAAAATTTTTTCTTTCAGCTTCGGTCGAGCTTCTAACTGTAAAGCATCTGAGCCTTGAGAATTAATAAATCTACTCAACACAGCCTGAAGCTTGCTTTCTTTAATGCCGCATCCATGAAGGTAATAAATGTTTTGGGGTTCGATATACCAATTTGTAGGGATCGGTTCGTTTTTTATAAGAATCTCGAAACGTCGTGCAACCTTCTGCGTGTTCCAGTTTTTCTGAACAAATCTATAGGCTTTTTCCCCGAGTTCTTCTCTGTACGCGTCATCACGGATCATTCTGATAACCGAGCTTTTTAAATCATTAGGATGACAAGTGTGCGAAAGTGGTAGATGTTCAGGCGGAAAATATTGTTCAACAATATCCCATCCATATCCGCCGACAATCGCCGGTTTTTTAAACCATGCCGCTTCAGTTGTAAAGCCTGCAAGGGGGCCGTCGCTGTATAACTGATCGATTATAAAGTCACATTGATCAAGCTCTTCTAGTACTTCTGAATGAGGACGCCCTGAGATTTCAACATAATTAATCTCATATCCCTCATGACGTAGTTCTTCGATGGCGCTTCTAATTATATTTGATCCTTTGCATACAGGATTAGACGGAGCGTGAAGTATCCGGACGGTTTTTTTTCTTTCTGGGCTGGTGTCAAATGTGTTGGCTACTTTGCTAATTGTTACAGGAACCCCTATTTTATAAGTGCTAATAAAGGGCTGGCTAAAAAAATGCGAAGCAAGCGGAGCGGCGATCACTACGTCTGCATATTTTTCTATGCGGGCAAGCTTTAAGGCGATATTTTTTGTTTTTCGTGCAATCTGAGAATGTTTTTCAGAACAGTAGTTTATATATCCACCATCCAGATACGGTGGTCTGGCCTCGGAACCATGCGCTAGATTGCAAATCACTCTTTTTTTAAACAATTTAAAAAGAATTAGATCCAAAGCTCTTTGGTTAAATGTAAAGCCATATCCGAAGATGAAGACATCATGGCGAGCCAAGCACCAAAAAAAGAGAAAGAAAAAAGTAAGTTTTTCGCATAAAGCCCAGAAAGCCTTGCGAACAAGTTTTTTTCGAGGGGTTGTTACGCGCTGTTTACGGGCGAAATTATGCAGAGAAATAAAGTAGGGACAATCTTCTTTTGAATATTCAAAAGGGTGTTCATTTGCCCCGATAAAGGTAACTTCATAGCCCAGTTCTCTGAGGCCGCTTGTCAGGTTTGAATAATATCCCGCAATTTCGCAAAGGCCTATAAATATTCTCATTAGCGGTGCTCTGCTACAGCTATTCCAAAGCCTTTTTGACCATAATTGTCACCATTGTATAGCATGAAAAGCCTGTCACCCATTTTAAAAACAAAAGGGTAGCATATCATGCTTTGGCAATATTCATTGTCCAGACCAATACCTATGTTTTCATCATCACGTGTCCATGCCAGACCGTCATTGGAGTGAGCATAACCCATAAGGTATTTTCCGCTTTGAGAGTGTACATACGAATACCACATGCGGTAATCTGTATCCGAAAATTTGAGCACACTGGGGCGCGCGATATTGGTTTCGCCTTCTTTAAAATCAATGGAGATATGGCCTTCGCGGACCCAGTTCACGGGGTCATCTGCGTGAGCAGATTTTAGGTGATAAAACGATTTTAGTTTTTGTGTTTCGGGATCCCGTTCCCATTTAATGCCTGATACGTAATTCATGCGCCATCCATTCGTATCTTGATAGACATTAGGTGATGTAACAAGACAGGGGTCATATTCTGAACGTTCCATAATAGGAGCTTGTGAATACCGCTCAAAATGAAGGCCGTCGTGACTGATCGCTAAGCCGATCGACGCATAGAATAAAGGAGCTTCGACTCCTTGGGTCCAGCCGATGTAATAGAGATAGTACTGACCGTTATGCTCTATAATACTTGAAGGAAATACGCCGTGCTGATCGAAAAAACCGGTCGGTCCCGGCGTTAAAACAGGTTCGTCGTATTGATTTTTGATTTCAAATCGGTCGTCTCGCAGTTCCAAATCCATACATGCAATCGATGAGCGCTGTTCTTCACTTCTTACCGCGGCAAACACCCGAAAAGTCGAGGAATCTACTTGAAAGCCGAAAGGTAGCTGGTAGTGAGAGGCTGACCATGAAAGCTCACCCCTGTTTTCTATAAATTGAAGCTTTCTCCAGTTGAGTTTTTTTTGAACATCCACAGCCGAGGTCCTAGTCTTTCTTGACAACGATGGTCCATTCCCAAAGATCGTAGTCATGAAGAATATTTACTTTTTTGGAAAAGTTGATTTTACAAAAATCAAACCAGTATTTCGGGTCGCCGTAGTATAGGTGATCTTCTTCCCAGTCAACATAGGATGTAAGCATATTGAATGAAAAGCCTTTTTGCGAATGGGCGCTCAGTGCATTTAGCGTGTTTGTGATGAACTCTTCCCAATCGGCCTTGGGAGCGTCAAATTTTACATTGAAAGTGCCGGACACAAACCCGTAGTCGGCATCTGTATTGATTTCTGGTGATTTTATGAGGCTGAGTTTGCCTTCATATGAAGAGAGTTTTTTCTCGGCAGCATCCAGCATATCCTGACTTATATCGTATCCGTTATATGCATTCACTTTGTGCCCGAGCGTCTCAGTCAAATACAATAAATGCGAGCCGAAACCGCAGCCATAATCATTAACACTATAGTTATCGTCTTCGATGTAACTCGAGAGCTTGTCAAAGCGGAGTTCTTGGCATTCAGCGGTGTTCCAGCCGACCGCTGTAGAGGTTTCGCCCTTGGTTCTGATGTTTTCTGTATACAGGCTTTCAATGTTTTCTAGCTGCTTGGGAGTGCTCATATCTTAAAACCCGATTTCTTCACTGTTCTTGGAAAATACTTTTGTTGCTTGTGGCGGATAAACTTCTTTGGGCTTGGTATCTTTCATGATGACAGCACCCGCTCCAATCAAGGTTTCTTCCGCAATAGTGATGCTATCTCTCAGAGTTGCGTTGACCCCAATAAAGACATTGTCGTTTACGTGGCATGAACCCGATATAACCACATGTGATGAGATAAAGACGTTATCCCCGATCGTGCTGTGGTGGCCAATATGATTGCCACTCCATAAAACAGTGTTCGAACCGATTTTGGTGTAAGGCTGTATAGTATTATCTTCGAAAATAAACAAATTGTCACCGAGTTCTGTATTGTCCCATACATGAACATCAGGATGCACAAAGTTAGCGCAATTGTAACCCTTGCTTTTCATCTCTTCGTATATACGCTGGCGCATCTTGTTCATGTTCTTGTAACCCAGCGCGACGAAAGTATTGTACTCGATAGCAGGATGAGTATCAGTAATGCTCTCTAATGCAACAACAGGGAGTCCTTCGATCTCAGGCTCCTGCATGTATTCTTGATGGCAGGCAAAGGCAACGACTTCATACTCCGTGAAAGTGTCGAAGTAAAGTCGTGCTACTTGGGCAAATAAGCCTGTACCGGTGATGAATAGTTTTTTGCTCATATCAGCTTTCTTTCAGGGTGCTGAAAGGCAAAACGTAAAAGTCAGGATATGCTTTTAGAAGCTTTTCGGCACTTAGGGATAAAATATCCTTATTTTTTAAGCACGTATAGTAATGATATGGGCGGTCTTCTGCGCCCCATTTTTTCTTGAACTTATAAACGCCTTCTTGAGATTCCCATGTACCGCCCCAATTCCACCATTTGTAGCCCTTTTGAGCGGCGTCCATCATAGCTTGCAAGATGATTGCGGCAGAAGGCTGGCTGTTTCGAAAGTCGTGGACTGTGGCAGGAACAAAATATTCGACTGTATCCCTGCAATAAAATATCAATAGCGCGGATACGGGCTGTCCATCTTTATAAGCAACATAAATATTATATTCGTCTCCGGCTTTGAAACATGACTTGACGGCTTCGAAGAAAGCGTCGCTTTTAGGTTTTCCGCCTATGGCTTGCATGTTTTTGACGTGGACTTTTTGCAGGAAATCCCATGCCTCGTTATCGACGGAAACCTCAATATCTTCTTTATGAGCTTTGCGTACATTCCGGCGGGTGGAGGAATCTATCAATTCGAATATATCGTCTTGGCTTCCTTTTAGGGGAGTCCATTGACCAATACGATGATCTTTATAATCAGGTTTGATTTCTAAATCACAAGCCTCCCTAAAAGGTAGGCCAACAATAGTGCAGGCTGCCGAATCTTTTAAAAAATTGGCGTAAGCATAATGAAACAATGCTTTTGCGATCTCAAGGCTGTCGGCGAGTGGTGAGCCATGACTGCCGTAAAAAGGTAGCGCGTTCCATACGTCTCCGTATTCACCCTTCTTACACATCAATGGAAAAACACCACAGATAGCATCTTTAGCATTTTTAGCGACCAAATAGTGGCTGTGTCCACCAACGGTTTTCTCAAGGAATTCACGATAGGCATTGGTGTAATAAAGAAGGCCGTGCTTATGATTTAAAACATAGGCGTTATAAAGCTCGTAATCGTTTTGTTTTAATTTGGTAATCTGCATGATCTGCTTTTTCCTGGTATCTTTAGGACGCTTCAGGCTTCAACCTCATTGGTTTGAAACCAAAGCTCTATATTAAGCAAAGACCATATCAATAGGCGTTTGTTTTGTTCGCCGTTTAAATGCTGACAAATTAGATTTTGTAGGCACTCGTTGTCCAAATACTTATAAACTTCGGCATTGTTATTCATCAAGGTTTCCTTGACGAATTCAATACTTTCGCCTTTAAACCAACTGGCATCTGGTGCGGAGAACCCTTGTTTTTCCGCTTGTGAAATTTCGGGCGGCATGTATTTTTTCATCACATCACGGATGATCTGCTTACCATCCTTGGTCTTTTGAAAATACTGTTTTGTTTTATTGCCCGGTTCGTTCTCATTGATGCGTACGACTTCTGACAAATTGTTGAGCTTCAGGTCAACGGGGCATTGCATAGCAAAATCAACAAGATCGTTATCTAGAAACGGGACACGGCTTTCGAGGCCGTGCGCCATCGACAGCTTGTCCTCAACAACAAGCAGCCCATGCAAGAATGTCTTGGCTTCAAAATATAAAGAGTGATTAATGTAGTCTTCCGGCCGCGTCAGTTTTGGCATGTGATGTTTGAAAACATCTCTAAAAATGTCGCGTGTCCAAACATGTTTTACATCATCCCATATAGGTGCAAAGGCTTCTTTGATGATGGTGTTTGGCAAAAGCCGTTGCCAGAATAAATAATATTTATCGATGTAATCTTCGAAATCCTCGTTGACGACAGCGCGATAATAGCGCCATGGATACCCGCCAAATAATTCGTCCCCGCCTGCACCGCTCAAGACAACTTTTACAAATTTGGAAGCCAGTTGTGCAGCATAATAATTCGGATAGCTCTGTCCCACTCGAGGTTCTTCAAGGTGATAAGAGAGGCTCGGCAGCACACGTTCCATGTCGCCTGCCTTTAAAACCATTTCGTAATGTTCGGTTTTGCAATGATAGGACATGTGTTCTGCACGTGAGCGCTCATCATATGCGAGTTCTATTCCGGAGGCAGAGTGTAGGTCAAAGCCGCAAGTGAATGTTTTCATGTAAGGATATGACTTGGATGCAATGGCTGTAATCGCCCCTGAGTCAATGCCACCGCTTAAATAACTGCCTAACTCAACATCAGTCATCAACTGTCTGTTTACGGCCTGCGTAAACAGACGGTCCAGTTCTTCGCGATATTCTTCTACATCTGCGCGTTGGTCAGGTTCTCTGAAATTAAAATCCCAAAATTGATGCACGCGTATCGGCGTTTCTTTGGAGGGGTCGATGACCATGAAGTTACCGGCAGGAAGAAGATGAATATCTTCATGCAGGGTTTGATCAGTAAAGATATTCTGGAAGGTAAAGTATTCCAGCAATGCGGCTTTGTTGAGCTTTGATTTGAAATCGCGGTCTGCCAAAATTGCTTTTTGTTCGGAGCCGAACCTAAAGCAATTTCCTTGTTTTGAATAATAGAGCGGTTTAATTCCATAGCGGTCTCGGGCCAGAATTAGTCTTTTCTTCTCTTTATCCCAGATTGCAAATGCAAACATGCCGTTCAGTTTTTTCAGGCCCCGAATACCCCATTCGGCCATGACGTTCAGAAGAACTTCCGTATCTGTACGGGAATGAAATTGATAGCCCTTGCGTTCAAGCTCGGTTCGAAGCTCCAGATAGTTATAAATCTCGCCATTGTAAGTCAGAATGTACTGGCCGTTCGAAGATTGCATAGGTTGGCGGCCAGCCGGGGATAAATCGAGAATTGCCAGCCGTCTATGCCCTAATCCGACAGGTCCCTCAGCCCATTGGCCTTCCCCGTCCGGTCCACGGTGTGCAATCGCATCCGTCATGCTTTTTAGAATGACGGGGGATACGGGCTTTTTATCAAAATTGAAGATGCCGGCTATGCCACACATTAGTGAATATCCTTTAGGGCCTTTACGATATATGCGTAATCTTCAGGAGACATACGATTGTGAAAGGGTATCGCCATAGTATTATTGTTACAATCCTGGGCCCCCGGAAAATCTTCAGGCTTAAAACCGAAATTCTCTTTGTAGTAATTCAACATGTGAACAGCATGGGTTCCCGGGCGGGTCGCGATCCCTTTTTCCTGAAGCATCTCCATAATGGTATTTCTTGGATACGGCGCTTTATCAGGGTTAACTCTGGTCACATAGGCTTGCCAGCCGTGTCTTGACCCTTCGGGAGAAGAGGGCAATTCAAGCCATTCAACTTCAGATAATTTTTCATTGTAATACGTTGCCCATTTTGCACGCTCATCAATGAAGGCATCGAGTTTCTTAAGCTGGACCAAGCCAATAGCACCCTGTATGTCCGTCATGCGGTAATTAAAACCAAGAAGATTGAAGTCCGGCAACCTATAGGGTTGCGGCCCGTGATGGCGTTGTTCTTCGGATAAGGTCGCGCCGTGATTTCGCATTTGGTTCATTCGTTCTGCAAAATCCGCGTCATTCGTTGTGACCATACCGCCTTCGCCTGTCGTAATCGATTTACGCGGATGAAAGGAAAACGATGCAACATCTCCGAGTGAGCCGGCAGGGCGTCCCTTCCAGTTTGCACCGGATGCACACGCAGCATCTTCAATGATTTTTACGTGGCTGGGAACAGCGGCTTTAACAGCATCAATATCTACGCACCGGCCAAACAAATGAACGAGGATCACAGCTTTCGTTTGATCCGTAATTTTTTCTGCTATTCGATCAATATCGATGTTGTATGTGCTTGGATCGACATCAACAAATACCGGTCTTGCACCGCAGTATAGAACTGCATTGGCTGTTGCGACCCATGTAAATGCCGGCACAATCACTTCATCGTCAGGCTTGAGATCCAGAGCGGCTAGCGCTAGATGCAAACCTGTAGTGCACGATGTAACAGCCAGAGCATGAGCAACTTGATGACGCTTTGCGAATTCTTTTTCAAATTCTGCAACCTGAGGACCTTGTGTGATCCACCCGCTTATCAAAGGCGCTTTGACAGCTTCCCATTCCTCTTCTCCTGTTACAGGAAGGGATATTGCTATGCTGCGCTTTTCTTCTTGCATTCTGCCCTGTCCACGCCGTTTTCAATACGCCAGTCCATCAGGCGCTGAAGTCCTTCGCGAAGTGAAATATCATATTTGAAGCCTAAATCTTTTTCTGCCTTTATCGGGCATCCGATGCGGTTTTGAACCATACGGCGCGCATCATCGGCGCTGTATGGGTTGTACTGAACTTCCAACTTTGAATCTTTCATTTCTAAGATCGTATCACATAATTCTTTAATACTCGTCTGAACGCCGGTACCAACATTGTAAAATTCGTCAGTGGCTTCAGATTGTAGCGCCAATACATTGCAGCGGGCTGTGTCGTATACGGAAACAAAATCATAAGCTTGCGTGCCGTCGCCGTTGATCTGCGGAGCCTCATTAGCTTCCACTTTATTCAACATAATCGGAATGACGCCCGTATAGGCTGCTGTTTGGTCCTGGTGCGGGCCATAAACATTCATGTAACGTAACCCGACATAGCTAAGTCCGTAACGATCATAAAACGCACGGCACATGCTTTCGCCGCAAATTTTGGAAGCACCATAAAAGTTACGGTTATTGAACGGGTGTTCCTCCGTCATAGGTACTTCGGTTGCATCCCCATAAACCGATGCCGAAGAGGAGTACACCAAGCGCTCAATATTGTTATTAACGCATGCTTCAAGCACATTGAATGTACCTTGGATATTTACGTCAAAAGCGGTTCTGGGATAATCCTTGCAGTGTAAAAGCCACATAGCTGCAAGATGAATAACACCGTCAGCATCTTTCATGGCATCGTTCAGGATATCGATTTCCCTGACATCTCCGCCATTTGGATATAAAGAGCATCTGTCATCTTCAAGCATATGCTCAATATTGCTATGCTTGCCGCGTGCAAAATTGTCGTAGATTACAACTTCACCAACATCGTTTTTTAATAGTTCTTCAACAACATGGCTCCCTATGAAACCTGCTCCGCCGATGACAAGAATTTTTTTACCTTTAATATCCATCAATTGCCCTTTTTAAATAATGCGAGCCTACATTATGCATGTGGTGTAGCTTTTTCAAGTCGTATAAACCTTATAGCGCGTTGGAAGAAGGGTTAGGCACGCACAAAGTTGAAAGAATAAGCGATATGGAAAAAATAGATGTTTTGGTTATAGGCGCGGGCGTCGTCGGTTTGGCTATTGCGCGTACGATGGCCAAAGAGGGAAGGCAGGTTATCGTCGCGGAAGCAGAAAAGCTTCCCGGAAGCATAACTACGTCCAGAAATTCCGGCGTAATCCATGCGGGTATTTATTACAGGCAAGGGTCAATGAAGGCGCAATTGTGTGTGCGCGGTAAAACCTTACTTTATGAATATGCGAAAGAGAGAACTGTTCCGTATAGAAATTGTGGCAAATTAATTGTCGCATGCTCGGAAGAAGAGGTCGGTAAGCTTGAAGATATTCGGACAAAGGCAGCGCGGAACAATGTTGATGATCTGGAAATTCTATCGATAGAAGAAACGAAAGAGATGGAGCGGAATGTTGTATGTAAAGGCGCTCTGCTTTCACCATCGACTGGAATTATTGACGTTCATACATTGGTCGAGGAATTCATAAAAGATATCGAAAACGCAGACGGGTTGATCGCCTACGACAATTCTATCGAAAAGATAGAAATTCAATGCGGCACTTTTCTTGTGCACGTGCGTGGTGGAGGCCTTGTAAAAGCAGATATGGTGATAAATGCGGCTGGTATAAATGCACAGAACGTGGCCCGCACAATATCAGGCTTGGATCCGGCAAGTATCCCGAAGCAATATCTCGCAAAAGGCCATTATTTTGGTATCAGCGGCAAAAGCCCCTTTAACCGACTTATATATCCTGTGCCTGTGAAAGGTGGGTTAGGAACTCATTTCACTATGAATATGGCTGGCGAGAGCATATTTGGGCCTGATGTGTTGTGGTTAAAGGACGGAGAGGTCATAGAGTACAACGTTGATGAAAGCCGTTCTGAAAAGTTTTACGAAGCGATAAAAAGATATTGGCCGGAAATCGGGGGCCGTAAGCTGCGCCCTGCATATGCGGGTGTGAGGCCTAAAGTCGTAGGGCCGAATGAGCCGGATGGTGACTTTATAATTCAGATGGAAGAAGATCACGGTGTGCCGAACCTTGTTAATTTGTACGGCATAGAAAGTCCGGGCCTAACCGCTTCAATGGCGATAGCGGAAATGGTTGCAGGCAGGCTTCATAATTAAGCGTATCTTTTCCTATCTTAATCAGGAGACGGGGCGTCTGACTCAATTCTTTCCATTGCGGCTTTGAGTTCGGCGAAGCTGTTGACCGATACGGATTTTCGTTGTGGGCGTTTTTCGCCGCTAGATGTATCCACGGCGACTTCCCTTATCTGGTTATCTTTACTGACTTTCACGGCCAGATTGATGTCTTCTCCGACCACAAAGCTTTGTGACCTGATTCTGCGGCCCGGATATCGGTACAGCCCCTTGCTGCCGTTGATCATGCGGTATGACCCTTTAGGCATGGAGCTGATCGGCCAGCGGTGGAGTGAACCTTCTTCATTGGTTTCAATCTTCTGCCCTTGATGGGGCATCATTTCGAACACGACGCCGTTTTTGGTGTCTGCGCTGACAATACGTGCCGGTACACGGACAGTCTTGAGCTTGCTTGAATGTGCGGCGGTTCCCTTGACGCTCTTGATACTGGTAAAGCGACGCGCGGGCTTGGGTGCTTCCCCTGTTACAATTTCGAAATCCAGCGTGCCTTCCGTGCCGCCGAGCGGGTTGGCCTCTTTAATTTTGACGTCGATCATATCGCCCATTTTAAAGTGCCGCTGCAGGCGCTCGTTATACATACCGAGCCTGTCCGCACTGCGCACATAATGCCCGTCAGGCATTTTATCCATCGGCAAATCAAACGGCATCGGGCAATCGGATAGAAACAATTTCAAACCATGCCGACCGGATACACGGCCGATACGGGCGGTTGTTTCCTGCCCATCATGTTTATTGTGAAGATGGGCAATGGCAAGCGATTGCAGGCTTCTGGCCTGTAGCTTTCCGTACTGCCATTCGGCATCGGTCATACCCTGCACAAACGGCTCCATTTCAACCTGATCCTCATTTTCAATCAAAGGACCGCTATACCACCCCTTTAAGCGGCCCATGCTGCGGTGATTATAGAGGTCGGCATAGCGCCGTATCGGTGAGGAGGCGGGCACGTACGGGGTTTTATCATCAAAACCCAAACCATAGTGACCCGCGCCGTTAAACCTGTATTCTGCCGGCATCATCATCGGCAGGATGATCTGTTCGACATTGAACAGCAAGGTGTCGTTACCGAGTGCTTGCGCCATCATATCGTTCAGGTCTTCGGGCAGCCACTTATCGTGATCAGGACATGCAATCCCCAGCCCTTCAAGCTTTACGCGGGCTTTTTTAATCTGGTTTCGCTCCGGTGCTTTTTGCACGCGGCCGATAAACGGCATGTCATGCGCGTGCAACTCGGCGCCGAATTCTTCATTAAACATGATAGCGAACTTCTTGATAATGTCCCGTGACAGGCTGTTACGCTCGGTCTTGAAGCCGCGAATGGTGCCGTTATCCGCGAAGTCAGGGACAATTTTGTTGTCGGCAATGTCCAGATCCTTGCGACGGCCATGCCTGTTCTGGAGGACTTCCCGTGTGGCGGCGAGATTTTCAACAATGCGCTGCAATTCGTCTGGAAACGGCGCTTCTCCGCTCAGGGCCTGATCAACACGGTCATAGGTCAGGTTCTGCACGGGCTTAATTATGGCCCGTTCGAATGATCTTGAGATCGTGCGCCCTTCTGCATCCACCCTGAATTTTCCGACAATGGCGTAACGCTTGCGGTGCGCATTCAGCGAGCAGGCGCGCTCGGAAAGAACGTCGGGCAACATATGTGCTGCACGGTCATAGGTGTAAACTGAAAACATCTGATGTCTGGCGTGGCGGTCCACGGGTGTGCCGGGAAGGACAAAATTCGATACGTCGGCAATCGCCTTGTAAATAACACGTCCGCCCGGATTGTCGGGGCTTTTGTCTTCTTCCGAATACACGGCGTCATCACGGTCTTTGGCATCGGCGCCGTCAATGGTGACGAATTTGATGGAACGGTAATCCGTGCGGCCCTCGCTTCTTATGGGGGTGCGGGCTTTTTCCTTGGAGTTTTTATCATTGGCATGCGGATGGGTCAGGGGAATACCTGCGTTCACGAGTATACGCGTGCTGAGTTTTTCCACTTTTTGTGATGCATCCCATATCAGCCCGAGCACGCTGGCTTTCGTGCGACGCTGGTCGAATTCCGATGACAAGGACGCGATAACGCGCTCCCCGCCTGATAAAGGCAGGTCCTTGGGTTTGGAGATTATAGGGAAGGATTCTTTGAGCATCGGGGCGTCTGTGACGACTTCTCCACTGCCGCACGTCTTTTTGAAAACACCTGTAATCTGCGCGTCTTGGCCATCTCCCAATCGTTGCCATATCGAGCATTTATACACGGCATCACGCACTTTGCGTCCGTTTCCGTCGTCTTTGGGCTTAAGGGCAAATCTCTTCTTAACCCGAAGCAGAACTTTGTCGCCCTCTTGCAGCTCTCCGCTTTTTTGTGCGCGTGGCGGCAGGTGCAGAACGGGTTTTTGCAAGGCATCTTCGTCCCAGTTGACCGGCTCCAGCAAAACCGGTTGCCCTCTCGCGGCGCGGGTAACGCGTGCAACGACGAGCCTTGAAGGCGGGTTGGTCGCTTTCAGTGTTTTACCGTCCAGAAAGACGGCGTTTCTTTTGGCGAGTTTTTCGAGAACGGGAACCAGAGTGGCGTTGATGTCACCGTTGGTCAGGCCGAAGTCACGGGCCAGCTCGTAATAGGAAATGCCCTTGGGGCTGTTGGCGATGCGCGCATACACATCACCCGCGGCGAGTCCGTTAACCGACTGCTTGCCATGTGCAGAAATATGAGCGCTGTTTCCAGACGACTTTCTTTTAGCCTTCGTCATACCCAGTAACCCTGTCCCTGTGGGCGGCATTTTTATTTTTAAGTGCTAATATTAGCCTTATACGAAGTTTTCAGGCTGAACTCAATCTTTTGTTCTGTAAAATGAGAGCTTCCCGGCTTAGCGGCGCTTATAGATTGTAAATTCGGAGGCTTTAAGGCGGTCCAGATATTTTGTGCTCAGGCCCGAGAAATAAAGGCTGAGGTCCACAACACGGCGATCGGCAACCTCGTAGGCGGAAAAGGCTTCCGCAAATTCTTTATTACTGCTGTAAAAGTTGATGAAATCGAACTCAGGGTCGCCGACATTGAGTGTTTCAAGCTCGATAATGATATCCGGCTTATATCTGTTCAGATCTTCGGCCACCATGCCGACATATTTATCCTTCAGCGCTTTATATTCTTCCTCAGGCATCACACCTTCACCGCCCTCGCGCAAAGATTGCTCATGCTGGATCAGCGGTAGCAGATACCACATGCTGGTAAAGCGCGAAGCGTGTTCCGCCTCATGGTAGATCGCCAATTGATGGATCAACTCGCTGGTGTCGTTGAGCAACAGGAAGCTGCACGGAGCGGGGCAATGTTGTTCAAGCACGCGGGAAAGCGGCAGGTTTTGAAATTCATCATGCGTTGGACGGTCGAACGGCAACGGGCGGATAGCCCAGATAACGGCAACCATAATCGCGGTCGACAGCATAACCGATAGACCTTTGCGCGCGATACGGGCACAAAGCGCGTAAATGATTGTGCCGAGGGAAATCGCGAAGGACAGCATCCACGGGATGCGGTGATAATCAAATCCCTTGCCCTGCACCAGATACGGGATGAAGAGCAGGAATGTCACAACCGTGAGCCATGTGATCAGTGTTTTGTGGTTTTTCGGAATATCGAATGTGAGGGCCGTCGCCCCCAAAACACCGGTAATAAAGCAAAAAACAAACAGCTCCTGATACACTGCGGGGTTGGTGTAGGGCAGATACAGCGTAATGACGTCAGGTAAAATAATGCTGATGAAATCAGGAAAGACCAAGAGCAGGACAAGGGCATATGCAATGACCCCGATAGCCAGTGCCAAAAAGTCAGCGGCTTTATAAAAATGGATATCCCTGTGCTGCCAGAAGCGCCAGAGCATCAACACGGTGGGTATAAGGCCGTAATGCGGTTTGATCAATACGGCAAGCGTACCGAAAACAAGGCTCGGGATCAGCCATGCTTTAGGAATGTCGGTTTTATAATGCAACGCTGCTTGCGCGAGCATAAACGGCACCAGCCCAAGCGCAATCAAATGATCGCGGTCACCGAAACTGTAGTTCGGTACAACGATATTCCCGATTACAAAGAGCCCAAGTATGAGCAGGGATACACGAATACCCAGTATCGGTATGCGCCGCAACAAGTTCCACGAAAGCACCGATGACAGGATGATGAGCGCGCAGACATAGATGGTGTGCGCGTAATAAACAGGTATGCCGAACAGATGTTTCAACCATATTTGCGGAAAATAAATGATCATACTGAGCGGCGGATTAACCTCGTAATACCCGTCCGCAATTCTTTTACCGTTCAGCATGCGCTCGGCAAAATTGCTCAGTATCGCGATGTCGGTTTTGAAGTAGAACAGGGAAACGGTCCAGAGATACGCCATAAGGCCAAGCCCGATGATCCCGTAAAAAATTCTCAAAGTTGCATTCATAGGGCGTGTCTCGCGGCGGGTTTGTTCTGTTAAGTATAAGGAATTAATGAAACGCT
>JAESRE010000017.1 GCA_016764775.1 Alphaproteobacteria bacterium | reverse complement strand
AAAGAGGCATACACCATAGAGGCCAGACAACCAGCAACAGCCGCCAGATTGGTATTTACAAACACAACGGACATGGTTGTCACAGCTTTCGCTGAACCCATAGCCAGCACGGACCCGCCGTTAAACCCGAACCAACCCATCCAGAGGATGAACGTGCCCAGAGTTGCCAATGGCATATTGGCACCGGGGAAGGGGTGTATACGGCCATCAGGCAGGTATTTGCCCGTACGCGGCCCTAAAATGATTGCACCTGTCAAAGCGGCCCAGCCACCGACAGAGTGAACGATTGTGGAGCCTGCAAAATCACTGAAACCGATCTTGGCCAGCCATCCCTGACCCCAACTCCATGCACCCTGAATAGGGTAGATAAAGGCTGTCAGTACAGCGACAAAAATCAGGAAAGGCCAAAGCTTGATACGCTCGGCCACTGTACCCGACACGATGGACGCGGCCGTGGCCACAAACACCATCTGGAAAAACCAGTCGGACATACGTGAATAAGAAGCGGCATTATAAACAGCTGCGGCTTCACGGGCTTCTTCGCCGTCTTCCGCCGCCATCAGGGCCAACTCTTCCACGCTTGGGTTGTAGAATATTTTGAATGTGCCGATAAATCCGCCTTCGGGGACATCGGTATACATCAAATTATACCCGATCAGATAGAACATCAGACCCGCAATCGCATAGAGCGCCACATTCTTTAAACAAATCGTCGCCGTATTCTGCGCCCGTACCAATCCGGCTTCGAGCATGGAAAACCCGGCGGCCATCCACATAACCAGTGTACCGGCCATCAGGAACATAAACGTGTTCAGGATAAAGGCCGTTTCACCATTAAGGGTGCTTTGGGCAAAAGATACGGAAGGAACAAGGCCGAATAAAACGGCAAACAAAGAAGTCGCAATAATGCGTGAAGACTTGATCATGGTTCTTAAAGGGCGTCTTGGCCGCTTTCACCTGTGCGGATCCGTACGGCATTGTTGATGTCATATACGAAAATTTTACCGTCACCGATGCGACCTGTACTGGCGGCTTCCTGAATCGCTTCAACAACCTGCTCTTCCATGTCGTCGGAAATCGCAATTTCGATTTTGACTTTCGGCAGAAAGCTCACGGAATACTCGGCTCCGCGATAAATTTCTGTCTGCCCTTTCTGACGGCCGAACCCTTTCACTTCCGTGACGGTAAGGCCCTCTACGCCCAGTGCCGTGAGCGCTTCACGAACATCGTCCAGTTTGAATGGTTTGATAACGGCCATCACCATTTTCATGTCAAAAAACTCCTTATTGCGGTGCAAAACTCTATATATTGGTAATGAATTTGTATAAAAACGCAAGTAGGAATCAGCAAAAAGACAGGTTAAGTCCATGAAGGCGCAGAAAAAACCAGCTGGAAAAACAGATAAAAAATACGACGTTGTGATTGTCGGCGGCGGCCTTGCGGGTTTGTCTCTGGCTTGTTTACTGGGCCGTCATGACATCACCGTGGGCTGCATCGATCAGGCCGACCCCAAAACAAAGCCGAAGGACCTCCGCACCACCGCCATCTCGTATGGCTCACGCAAAGTTCTCGAACGGGCGGGCGTTTGGAATCACATACAAGATGCGTGCCCCATCAAGGATATCCAGATTCTGGACGGGCGTTCATCCGTGTTGCTTGAATTCTTGAGTGAACAGGCCGATGAGAAGGATTTTGGCTGGATCGTTGATAATCACGACCTGAAAACCGCAATGGCCGCGCAACTCAAAACCCTGAAAAATGTGACCCATATCGCACCGATGGGTGTAACGGGATTCGAAGTCGAAGAAGACAGCGGCTTTGTAAAGCTTTCTGACGGGAGCGCGGTCGAGGCCCGCCTGATCGTCGGAGCGGATGGCCGTTCTTCGTTCGTGCGCGGGTTCATGGAGGAGCAATACGGCATGCGTACGCGCCAATGGAGCTATCACCAGCGCGCCGTTATCTGCATGACGGAGCACGAGCACCCGCACAACTATGCGGCCGTCGAACATTTCTGGCCCGAAGGCCCGTTTGCGATTCTGCCCTTTACCGATGATTCCAAAGGCGTACACCGCTCGGCCGTGGTGTTTACCGAGCACGGCCCCGAAAAGACATCCTTGATGAAAATGAGTGATGAGGAATTCGAACTGGCGCTGGCCGCCCGCTTCCCCGAACACTATGGCGACGTCAAATTATCAGGCACACGCGCTGCATACCCGCTCAATCTGGTCCATGCCGAAAAATACACGGCGCCGCGTATGGTTCTGGTTGCCGATGCCGCCCACGGTATTCACCCGATCGCGGGACAGGGGCTTAATCTGGGCTTCCGTGATCTGGATTGTCTTGACCAGTTGATCGAACAGGCGCTGAGAACGGGCGAGGATATCGCCTCGAGCGCCATTTTAAAGACATATGAGCAAAAGCGCCGCCCCGACAACATGGCCATGGTGGCCATGACAGACGGGCTGAATCGCTTGTTTTCCAATGCCTCCCCGACCGTCAGCCTGCTGCGTAAGGTCGGTTTAA
Organism: Alphaproteobacteria bacterium; assembly: GCA_016764775.1. Classification (GTDB taxonomy): domain Bacteria; phylum Pseudomonadota; class Alphaproteobacteria; order Micavibrionales; family Micavibrionaceae; genus TMED27. Next base: position 46,713 of record JAESRE010000017.1, on the reverse strand, counting down.
AGATGGTGTCGCGCATAAACCCCGCCAAACGCTTCTTTATGCGTCAGGCAATGGGGGATCGGTAAGGCAGACGGATAAGCTGCATTTTTTGGCGAAATTTATAGGGAAATAGATTTGACATCCCCCGCGGCTTCGGTATATAAACCACACACTTTTAAGAATTTGATGAATTGAGGCGCCTTTTAAGGCGAATTAAGAAATGAAAAGAACATTCCAACCCAGTAATCTGGTTCGCAAACGCCGCCACGGCTTCCGCTCACGCATGGCTACTAAGAATGGCCGCGCTATTCTTGCACGTCGTCGTGCCAAGGGTCGTAAAAAGCTGAGCGCGTAAATATTCGCGAATTCATCATGAAGAAGGCGCCGCTTTCAAAGTCGGGCGCCTTTTTGTATGCTCGGGTTTTTTAAAGGTGGGCCATGCACGCATCCAAAGAACAGCAAGACAGCCTGATCCAGATCAAGAAGCGCAGTGATTTCCTGACGATTCAGAATAAGGGCCGTAAATGGGTATCCCACGGCCTGATCGTGCAGGTTGCCGAAAACGAAAACGGCCATAAGCGCATCGGCTATACGGTCAGCAAGAAGGTCGATAAATCCGCCGTTAAGCGAAACCGCATCAAACGCCGCCTGCGGGCTGTTGCTGCCGATATTTTGCCGACAGGTGCAAAAGACGGGCAGGATTATATTCTGGTCGGCCGCCCGCAGACATTGATCCGCCCTTACGAGACTTTATGCGATGATTTGCGCTGGTGCCTGAAAAAGCTGGAGCTGGACGCGCAATGAAAAAGCTGGCTTTAGGCACAATCAAACTGTACTCATGGCTGCTTTCCCCGTTGATGGGACGCAACTGCCGTTTTTACCCGACATGCTCGCAATACACCTATCAAGCCGTTGAGGAGTACGGGGTTTTGAAAGGCATCTGGATGGGTGTAAAACGCATCGGCAAATGCCATCCCTTGCATAAAGGACCGATGCATGATCCTTTACCAGCTAAAGGATCAATCAAGGGGCCGAACAAAGCATCGCCAAAAGCGGATTGATCATGGTGGGCGCATCGGCTATAAACGCCTAACTTCAGCAAAAATAGATATATCAGATACGTTCATGTTTAATTTCCTATCGCCAGACAAACGCCCGCCTGCTCAAGGCAAAAAAGACGAGATGCACCCTGATGACATCCGCAATATGTTCATCTTCTTCGTCCTCGCGGCGATGGTGTATTTCAGTTACGACGCGTTTGTGCTGGACCCGCAACGTGAAGCGATCAAAGCCCAGAACGAAGTCAATCAGGAAATCAAACTCGCCGTCGATAGCGGCAAACCCAAAGAGGTTGTCGAACGCCCGCGTAGCGAGATTCTCTCCGAAGCCCGCCGTGTAAACTTCGCCACAAATGAATTGCGTGGCTCGATTGACCTGACATCCGGCGGCCGTCTCGATGACTTGTCCCTTAACCGCTATTTCAAAACATTGGCGGATAAGGAAAATGTCTCGGTCCTGAACCCGAAAGGTACGAATCTCGCGAGAGGCGTCGAATATGGCTGGCTCAGTACGTCCGGTGTTCGCGTACCGGGTAAAAATGCCCAATGGCGCATTACCGGCGAAGACGGTGATTTACGTGCGGGCGGCTCTGTAACACTGGCTTGGGATAACGGACAGGGCCTGCGCTTTGAGCGTGTGATGTCTCTGGACGAGCATTTCATGTTCACCATCACCCAACGTGTCATCAACAACACCGATACCCAGGTCACCGTGTACCCGTACGGCCTGGTTTCGCAAAAGGGCATCCCGTCCGATTATGCCGCGACATGGATTTCCCACGAAGGGCCGATCGGCTTTATCGGCGATAAGCTGTATAACGAGGATTACGACGACCTGCGTGATGCGCGTAAGGAAAATTTCGACGCTGATCAGGGTTGGATCGGGATCACCGATAAATACTGGCTGACTGCTCTAATCCCGCCGCAGGGCCAGAAGGTCAAATACGCCTTCAACTATGCGGGTTCACAGAATGACAAGGAAAATGAAGGCCTTTATCAGGCTGATTTTCTGGGCGAAGCCGTCACGGTGTCCCCCGGCGGGTCTGCCGATGTGCAAAGCAATCTGTTCGTTGGCGCGAAGGAAGTCCTGCTTCTGCATAAATATCAGGACGATCTGAATATTCCGCAATTCGATCTCGCCGTTGACTTTGGCTGGTTCTGGTTCATGACCAAGCCGTTCTTCTATGCGTTGCACTACCTCAATCTGTGGGTCGGCAATATGGGGATCGCCATTATCATCCTGACCATCATGATCCGTGGTGCGGTGTTCCCGTTGACCAATACCTCTTACCGCTCTTTCGCGAAAATGAAGAAAATCGCCCCGATTGTCGCCGTTTTGAAAGAGAAATACGGCCACGACAAACAAAAGATGCAGGAAGAGCTGATCGAGATGTATCAGCGCGAAGGCGTGAACCCGATGTCGGGCTGTTTACCGATCTTTATCCAGATTCCGATTTTCTTTGCCCTGTATAAAAGCTTCTTTGTCACAATCGAATTACGCCATGAGCCGTTCTTCGGCTGGATTCAGGATCTGTCCGCGCCTGACCCGACATCCGTGTTCAATCTCTTCGGCCTGATCCCGTGGGACCCGCCGTCCGTCCTCATGATCGGTGCGTGGCCATGCGCGATGTTGTTGATCATGATTATCCAGAAAAAACTGAACCCGCCGCCACAGGACCCGCTACAGCGTGATATGGCCAACTACATGCCGTTCCTGTTTGCCTTCATTATGTCGGGTTTTGCTGCCGGTCTGGTTGTGTACTGGACATTCAGTGCCCTGATCGGTGTGCTCCAGCAAATGTACATCATGAAGTCCTTGGGCGTGCCTATTCACCTCTTTGGCGAAACGACCGAAGAAGAGGAAGAAGCCGCGGAAGAGGCCGCCGACCAATTCATCGCCGAACATGAGGGCGAGGATGCGGTGATTGATGAAGAGGCAGAGGAAAAGCCGAAAGAAATCTCGCCGCCCAAACCGAAGAAAAAAAAGAAGAAAAAATAACGTGAGCGAAGAATACTCGAAAAAAGAGATCGAAGAAGCTCGCAAGCTGTTTGCGGGCTCTTGCGATTTTATGCTGGGTGTTGCGGGTCTAAAGCAACTTCCCGCCGCTGACCTTCCCGAGATCGCCTTTGCTGGCCGCTCCAATGTCGGCAAGTCCTCGCTCGTCAACGCGTTAACGGGCCGTAAAACGCTGGCCAAAACCTCACATACGCCGGGACGTACACAGCAACTCAATTTCTTCAATCTGGGTGAGCGTATGTACATGGTCGATATGCCGGGCTATGGCTATGCCAAAGTTTCCAAAACCCAACGCGATGAATGGACGCAGCTGATTTTCGATTATTTGCGCGGCCGCCCGACTTTGCGGTGTGTGTTTATCCTGATCGACTCCCGCCACGGGCTGAAAGACACGGACATCGACCTGATGAAAATGCTCGATGAAACGGCCGTGCAATACCGCATCATCTTGACCAAAACCGATAAGGTGAAATCGCAAGAGCTTGCCAAAGTGACGGATTCCATCGTCAAAACTTTGAAAATGCATGCCGCCGCGTTCCCGGAAATTCTGGCAACCAGCGCGCAGAAAAATATCGGCCTTGATGAAGCACGTACGGTGATGGCGTCTTACGCCGCCTAGGCCACTTCCCCGTAATTACGCCGTAACAGACGTAATTTCCTGCCCATTTCTATTTTGCCTGTCGATAGGGTCCGTTTTTGTACTCATAACGCCTATATTTGCTGCGAATCGGTGTTATGCTTTAGGTATGCAATCGATTTCTGAGTTTTTAAACGACTTTCAGGCAGAACTGCTTTTCGGTATCGGCGGTTTTGTTTTCGGCGTGCTTGTCATGGCCGTCGTCTTTCTCATCAACCGACAACGCTTGCTGACGCAGAACGCGGAACTCAAAGCGCAGATGCGAGAGCGTGAAATCGCTTTCGATCAGGCCGAGGCTGCGCTCGATCACCGTTTTAAAGCCACCGCCGCCGAAGCTTTGCAAAAAAGCAGCGAGCAATTCCTGCAACTTGCGCAAGAACGTCTGAAGGCCGCCCAAAAAGATGGCGCGCATGATCTGGAAAAACGCCAGAACACGATCGCGGAGATGATCAAACCCGTACATAAGAACCTCGAAGAGATGGCCAAGGCGCTGGAGCAGGTAAAAGGCACGGATATCGAGCTGCGGAAAGACCTGCAAATGCTCAACCGTGAAACCGCCCGCCTTGTCGGCGCATTGCGCGACCCCGCGGCCCAAGGGCGCTGGGGCGAATATATCCTCGAAGGGTTGCTTGAGAAATCCGGCCTGATTAAAGGCGTACACTATGAAACACAAGTGTCCATGCAAACGGCTGAAGGCCGCCAGCAACCCGATGCCGTGATTAACATGCAGGACGGGTTTAAAATCATCATCGATTCCAAAGCCCCGATAAACCAGTTCGTTGACAAACTCTCGGAAAACACCAGTGAGGAAGAGTACACCTCGCTGACACAGAACCTGTCCAAGCAGGTCAAAACACACGTACAAAAGCTCGGCAAGAAAGGCTATTGGGAGAATGTCGAAAGCCCCGACTTCACCGTGCTGTTTCTGCCGTCCGAACATATCTATTCGCTGGCTTTGCGCGCCGATCCGCAATTGGTCGAATACGCCGCGGGCCAGAATATCATTATTGCCTCACCAACCCTGCTGATGAGCTTGCTGCGTGTTGTTGGTTTGAGCTGGCGTCAGGTCGAGTTGGCCAAAAACGCGCAGGAAATCTCCGATCAAGGCGTGGAGCTGTATAAACGCTTCCTCAAATTCACCGATCATTTGGGCAAGGTCGGCAAAGGTCTGCAAAGTGCGATGAGCAACTATGATTCCGCTGTCGGTTCCCTGCAAGGTTCTGTCCTGCCGGCTGCACGCAAATTCCGCGAGCTGCAAGCGGGGGCAAGCTTGCCCGAAGCGCCCGACATGGAAAATATCGAAGAAACCCCGCGCGCCTTATCGCTTACGTCCGAAGACGAGCGTGAAAAGAAAATAGCGTAAAGCCTTTACGGACTTGACCCTTACCGCAAAACCCCTTACCTCAAGCCTATGAGCGATTTATACGAAATCATCAACGTCCCCGACCCTGTGCTGAAAGAAACGGCACAGGCCGTCAATAAAGTGGACGCGGATATTCAAAAGCAAATGGACAAGATGCTGGCCACTATGTACGAGGCGCCGGGCATCGGCCTTGCCGCCAATCAGGTCAATTTGTTGAACCGTGTGCTGGTCATGGATTTATCCCGTCAGGATGAAGGCGAGGACAGAAGCCCGATCTGCATGGCCAACCCTGAAATCATCCGGGAATCCGAGGAATTGAGCGTGATGGAGGAAGGCTGCCTGTCTATCCCCCGTCAATACGCCGACGTCGAGCGTCCCGCCAATGTACGCGTTAAATATCTCGATTACGACGGCAAGGAAGCCGAACTGGAGGCGTCAGGGCTGTTGTCCCATTGCGTTCAGCACGAAATCGATCATTTGAACGGCGTACTCTTTATCGACTATCTCTCGTCACTCAAACGCAATATGATCTTGCGTAAGGTCGATAAGCTGAAAAAGCAGAATTTGATTTAACATACCAAGCGGTCGGTCAAGGAGTCGGCATCAAGGAGTCGTCATGGCGAAAACATTACGCATAGGCTTTATGGGCACACCCGACTTTGCACTGGAGGCGTTGAAAGCCCTTCACGCCACTGATCATGAAATTGTATGCGTGTATTCGCAACCGCCCAGACCCAAAGGGCGGGGGCACAAGATGCAATTATCACCCGTACATGACTATGCCGAACGCAATCTCATCCCCGTTTACCACCCGAAATCTTTAAAAACCGAAGAGGCGCAAGCCGAATTCGCCGCGCATGATCTGGATGTGGCTGTGGTTGCGGCCTATGGCTTGATTTTACCAAAGGCCGTACTGGATGCTCCGACCTATGGCTGCATCAATATCCATGCATCGCTATTGCCGCGCTGGCGCGGGGCTTCGCCCATACAACGGGCAATCTGGGAAGGGGATGCCCAGAGCGGCGTCACCATCATGCAAATGGATGAGGGGCTGGATACAGGCCCTGAAATTGTCAAAGAGGCGATTGATCTGGATGCTCGTGAAACCGCGGCATCCTTGCATGACAGGCTGGCGGAAATGGGCGGTCGCATGGCGGTTGAGGTAATAGAGCAATTGGCTGAAAATGGCCAAGTTACTTCAAAACAACAAAAAAATGAAGACGCAACATACGCGCATCTGCTGAAAAAAGACGACGGTGTTGTTGATTGGAATAACGATGCGCAAAGCATTGATCGGCAAATTCGCGCCCTAAATCCGTGGCCGGGTGTGCGCGCCACAATAGACGGCAAGGACTTCAAAATTATACTCTCCGAGCCTGCGGACACAGCTGATACAAAAAACCAACCAGTCGGTATGGTTCTGGATAAACACGGTCATATACAATGCGGCGACAACACCGTTTTGCAACTGAAAATGATCCAGCCCGCTGGTAAGAACGCTATGGATTTTGCCTCGGCCATCAATGGCGGGTACATCAAGATCTGACATGACACAGCGCTATAAATTCACCATCGAATATAACGGGTCCGGCTATGCGGGTTGGCAAAGGCAGGAGGAGGATCTGCCGACCATTCAGGGCGAAATCGAAAAGGCGATCCATAAATTCAGCGCTCAGGATGTGCAATTACAAGCAGCGGGGCGTACCGACGCGGGCGTTCATGCGCGGGCGCAAGTCGCGCACGGGGACTTCGAGGATTTCACAAAGCCGATGGAGCCGTTTGAAATCGCCAAAGCCATCAATGCTTATCTTCGTCCGCAACCGATCAGCATTATCGGTGCCGAGCCGGTTGATGACGACTTTCATGCCCGTTTCGCCGCGAAAAACAAGCTCTATACCTACCGTATCCTGAACCGTCCCGCCTTTCCGGCTCTGGAACAAGGTCTGGTATGGCATCTTAAAAAGCCGCTGGATGCGAAAGCCATGCATGATGCGGGGCAAGTGCTGCTCGGGCACCATGATTTCTCAAGTTTTCGCGATTCCCAGTGTCAGGCTAAAAATGCGATGCGTACGCTCGACCGTCTGGACGTACGCTCCGCCGATTATGATCAATGCGGCGGGCAGGAAATCCTTATCGAAGCCGAAGGCCAATCCTTCCTGCACCATATGGTCCGTAACGTCGTCGGCACGCTTGCGCAGGTCGGCGAAGGCAAATGGACAAAGGATGATGTTAAAAACGTGCTGGAGGCCAAGGACCGCACGAAGGCCGGCCCGACCGCCCCCGCCGATGGCCTGTGCCTGAGCAGGATCGATTACCCTAAAGAGGCATAATGAAAAGTCGTCGCGTCATAACATTCGTGCCTACGGAACACGCTGAAAAGTTCGCGACCGATATGGCCTCACATATTCCCAAATTGTTCGGCAATTATGATTCCGTGTGCTGGTGGTCGGACCCGAAAACAGAAAGCGGAACGGAGCAATTCCGTCCTGATAATGGTGAGATCCGGCAAGCGCCGTCTGTACGTATGGAGTTTTCGATACCCGACGATGACAGCGCTTATGAACGGTTTTCAAGCAAACTCAAAGAGCTTCACCCGTGGGATCAGCCGGTCATTCTCTGCGCAAGCATGGATATTGAAGACAATTTATAGAGGGCCTCAAACCCTCTATAGCTTAGTCACGCAACAGATCGTTAATGCTGGTCTTGCTGCGTGTTTGCTCATCCACACGCTTAACAATCACAGCACAGGCTAGATTCGGACCCGGTGAACCGTCAGGCAACGGTTTGCCCGGCATCGTACCCGGAACAACCACGGAATATGCAGGAACGCGGCCCACAAAAATCTCGCCTGTCGTGCGGTCGACAATTTTGGTTGATGCGCTGATGAACACGCCCATGGATAGGACAGAGCCTTCCTCGACAACAACGCCTTCAACAACCTCGGAACGGGCGCCGATAAAGCAGTTATCTTCAATAATAGTCGGGCCGGCTTGCAATGGCTCGAGAACACCGCCGATACCAACGCCACCTGAAAGGTGTACGTTTTTACCGATCTGCGCACATGAACCCACGGTCGCCCAGGTATCCACCATTGTGCCTTCGTCGACATATGCACCCAGATTCACAAAACTCGGCATCAGGACAACGCCTTTGCCGATAAACGCGGAATAACGAACGGTACAGTTCGGCACGGCACGGAAACCGGCTTTTTCAAAATGCTGACGCTCCCAACCATGGAATTTACTCTCGACCTTGTCGTACCAGCTCGACTGGTTTGGGCCGCCGGAAATACGTTGCATTTCATTCAAACGGAAAGACAGCAATACGGCTTTCTTCAGCCACTGGTTAACAACCCATCCGTCATTGCCTTTTTCGGCAACACGGGCTTGTCCGGCATCCAGCATGCCCAAAGCCTGCTCGACGGCGTCGCGAACATCACCCTCTGTGTTTGTGTTCACATCCGCGCGGTTTTCCCACGCCTGATCAATGATTGTTTCCAGATCATCCATATTCTTCAAAGCTGCCTCTGCCATGTTCTCGTCCTCTTGATGGTGGTCTTAACTTAAAATCTTAATATTCCGGCTGCACTTGACCATGCTATGGCGAAAAAATCAAGCATTCGCGCATGCAAAAGCGCACTGCACCGCACATAGCGCTGAAAGAGATAGCAATTTCAAATAATGATTATTGATCCGTTCTAGACATGTAAATGAGATTAAAACATCTGGAATAATTCACTGTGTCACCGCTTAGCTTATGTCTAAGCTGTCCTTCTTTTACGATTTCAATGTCATCTTCTCGGACATCCGGCCCGAAAACAATGAAGCTGTTATATTGAAAAGGCCATTCCGAACTCACTTTTTTCGCATTTTTGAATTTATGCGCATCTGAAAACTTTACGTTCTTGGGCATGGCCGTAATATCTTTACGCACACGAACTGTTTTTCTTTTAGAGTTTTCGTATGAGTAATAGTCAATCATTACGTACTCAGGGCGCGATCCTTTCAAAATACTCAGCACTTGATCAACACGCATGCGTCCTACATCTCTGTTGTTTATTCTGTATATCCTGTCGCCCTTACGCAGTCCCGCCTTTGCAGCGGGACCGTCTTCAAACACATCATTAATAAAAATAAACTCATCCGTTTTTCTTATAGAGAACCCCATGCCTATGTAGGAATTGCTGGAAAGCTCTGTGTAATACAGTTTATTAGCTACTGGCTCAGTGTTATGACAGGTTTTGGTGATCGTTTTTTCGCCCCAGTTATTGCTCAGAAAAACTATATCCTGACCCCATCCGAGATCGATTCTGTCACGGCCCTTTGCTGGGAACACGATGTCATTATCCCAACTGTCATCTATTTCCTCATCCGCATCTGTAAGGCTGTAAAACTGGTCGCCGCGCGGACAAGTGATTTTTAAGTCTGTTTTTGAGGAGTTAACCAAAATCTCGGATTCTAACTGTCTCAGGGCATCTGCACATGTACCGCTCTGGGTGACTTTTGTGGCGGGAAAGTTTTGTGTGTTGAAATTCAGCGGCTCGAGAAGAAAAACATTGTTACTGTTGCCGCGTACTGTGCGCGGAAACAGGGTCGGCAGAACTTTTTGTTCCATAGCCATAATTAAAAGCAGCAAGTTTTGCTCTACGCTAGGGTTTTCAACATGATCGAGCCAGCTTCTGTATATACGAATCTGTTCTGCGCTACCTATATTGTCTATGCGAAGCGTGACATTTTTCGGTTTTTGGGAGTCCTGTTTGGGTTTCTCATACACCTGAGCAGTGCGGATAATCGCGTTCAGTGCAGTATAATCGGAGTTACAGGTTTGAGCTTGCACAATTTTCAAATTATCGGAGACAAGCAAAACCTTACTTTGGCCGCGGCTATCAATAGCATTAAACCCTTTGCCGTCTTCTCGTTTTTGCCATTTCAAGCACCCATCAAGTACAACTTCGTCAATTGCATGGTCACCTTTTATGGTGAGTTCGTCGTCTTCAAGGTTTAAGAAGGCAGGCGCAAAAACATAAATCTTGTCATATCGACCGTTCAGAAAGTCAAAAACTTCAATAGAACGTTCAAAGATCCCATCTACTGTTGCGTATAGGGAATTTGAGGACGACCATGTGTCTACTCCGCCTCTACCGTCAAAGATGGTCCATGTAAGTATGTCGGTATTTCGTACGTCTTCAATGTATTCATCACGCTGTGAATACCACTTTGAATCTTGAAAATAGGCAAAATCGGCGGACCTGTTGTTTGTCGTTTCTAAGCCATGACTTAGAAACAGTCTGTTTAAATAGGCAACGCGGTTATTGAGCCTGCGGTATGCGTCTTCAAGCGCATCGATTTTTTGTTTCAACTTTTGGTTTGATTGAACGGTATCTTGTTTGTTCGCAACAGCTTGTTCTTGCTGTTTTTTGAGCGTGTGCTGGATATCTTTTATCTGTCGTTGCTGGCGTATTTTGTCTCGTGATGAAGCTTGTCTTTCTTTTTCTATGCGGTCGTTTTGTCGAATTTTTATGTGTCTGTAGTTGTTTTTGACAATACGGACTTCTTTTTTAATGTCTTGAATTTGATAAAAACCATGCACCAGATAGGCGCACATTGTCAGAAGTAGCGCACCCAACAGCACACCAAGTAACTTGCTTGTTTCGGGATCTTTTTTCTTATCACCTGCTTTGGACAAAAGCTGCTCTCCTTCCCCTTAAACATGATAAACAAACCTGTATTAAAATACTATTTAACTTATAGTTTTATTTATGAACTACACGCTGACATGGTTGGATGAAGTGCCTGCTGACATACGTGGGACACCCACCTTGTTGCAATCGCCATCCTACATCGCCGCCGTCGCCGAAAAGGAACGACAGCGTGTACGTGTGTGTGCAATTGATATTGACGGACAGGCTACGGGCTATGCCATGTGCATGGAAAAGAAATCGCTCGGGCTACACAGCCTCATCCTCGACCGCGGTCCCGTCTGGTATGACGGCTTTGGCGATGAAGCCCATCTCGAGGCGTTTTTATCCGCCTTTCGCAAAACATTCCCGAAACGCCCCGGCCGCCGCATCCGTATTATTCCCGAAACGGAGCATAATGAAGCGGTAGCCGAGCTTTTGCGCAAATATAAATTTCGCAAAAAATCGGATGATTACCAGACCATTATCCTTGATCTCACCCAAGATTCGAAGGATTTACGGGCGCAGTTTCGTAAGAATTGGAGAGGGTCGCTGAATAAAGCCGAACGTGAAAACCTCGAAATGCAATGGGATGACGAAGGCAAATATGCCCACTGGCTGACGAAATTCTACTGCTTTGACAGACGTACACGCGGCTATAAAGGCCCCTCGCAAAAATTCCTCGGACTGATGGCCAAACATTGTGTGCCGAACAAGGAATTTTTGATCGGCCGCGTAATGCAGGACGGTCTGGCCATCGCGGCGATCCTCGTCATACTGCATGGCCATAAAGATAGACGGGGGGCCACCTATCAGATAGGCTGGAACACGCAAAAAGGCCGCGAGACAGGGGCGCATAATTTCGCCCTATGGCAGGCCATATTGGAGTTAAAGAAACGGAAAACGGAGACGCTGGATTTAGGCGGCGTGAATGATACGGAAGGCGAGCATGTTAAAAAATTTAAAACAGGTTTGGGCGGGCGCATTGTTACTTTGCCTGGCGTCTATGTCGGCTAGCACAGCTGCTTTCGCTGCGGGCGAAGGTACGCAACAAAAACTCATCTATGAAGTCTATGCCAGCGGCTTTCACGTCGTGCAGGCACGGCTCGACATCGACCTCAGCAGTCCGAAAACCTATGACATTTCATTGGATGCCGACACACGCGGCTTTCTGGGCAAGCTTGTGCCGTGGAGCGGTACGTTCGAAAGCAACGGCTGGGTCATGAAAGACGGAAGCTATCATCCGAAACAACACGCGTCTTCGGCGATCTGGAAGAAAGAGAAAGATAGCAAAGATTACCAGTACAATAAGGACGGCACGTTCAAGGGCCTGACCATCACCGAGCATGACAAAGAGCCTGAGGTTAAAGAGGTTGATGCCGAATTGACCGACAACACGATTGATATTCTGACCGCGACCTTGAATGTATTGAGCGCCTATCCGCTGACCAATGTTTGCGAGGGCGAAGCCGAAATCTTTGACGGCAAGCGCCGTTTCAAACAGACATTTACACACGAAGCCAACGAGCAGTTACAGGCATCGAAATACAATATTTTCGAGGGCGAGGCTGCGCGCTGCGTTGTTGAAGTTACGCCCGTAGCAGGGGATTGGGGCAGCAAACCCCGCGGCTGGATGTCCATTCAGGAACAGGGCCGCGACCGTGGCTCCATGCCGACGGTCTGGATCGGAAAAGTCAGTGAAAAAGGCCCCGCCGTTCCCATTAAAATCCGCGTCAAAACCGCATACGGTACGTTGTTCATGCATCTGGCCGAGTTCCAGACGGCGGATCAACTTCTCGTGGCCGATAAGCGCAAGAAAGACTAACCCTCTTGTGTTTTTCGTTCATTTCGTGAGAATAGCGCTATGAGCAATGAATTCCCGCATAATCGTCCTCTCGCGGTTGTCGTTCTGGCAGCCGGAAAAGGCACACGGATGAAGTCCGACAAGCCCAAAGTCATGCATGAACTTGCGGGCTTGCCGATGATCAACTGGCTTTTGAAATCCTGCGAAGCGTTGAACCCTGACAAAATCATCGTGGTCACGGGCCCCGATATGCCCGAACTCGAAGCCGCCGTTAAACCGCATCAAACGGTTGTGCAGGAAACCCGCGACGGTACAGGCGGCGCGGTGCGCGTGGCCGCACCCTTGCTGGCCGGGTTCGATGGCGATGTGCTGATTGTGCTGGGCGATGCCCCGCTGATGAGCGAAAACACAATGCGTAATTTGGTGGCCGCACGCGGTGATTCTCCGTTATCCGTTCTGGGATGTCTGCTGCAAAATCCGTTCGGCTATGGCCGCCTCATCCTGAATGAGCAGGGCTTCCTCCATGCAATTGTCGAGGAAAAGGACGCAACCCCCGAACAAAAAACCATACAGCTTGTGAATACGGGCGTCTTTTGCGTCGATGGCGCACAGCTTTCCGGCTGGCTTGAAAAGCTCGATAACAACAACGCACAGGGCGAATTTTATATCACGCAGCTTCCCGAAATCATCGGCAGCGCCCATAAAATGGTCGTGTCTGTAACACCCGATGTGCATGAAACGCTGGGCTGTAACACCCGCGCCGACCTCGCGACACTCGAAGGCCATTTGCAAAACCGCCTGCGCGAACAATTCATGGAAAGCGGCGTGGTCATGCGATCTCCGGAAACAGTGCATCTGTGGCATGACACGCAAATCGGCGAGGGCACGTTTATCGAACCCAATGTCATCTTCGGCCCCAAGGTCAAAGTCGGAAAGAACGTCACCATTAAGGGCTTTTCCCATCTTGAAGGCGCAACCGTAAAGGCAGGCGCAATACTTGGTCCGTTTGCCCGTTTGCGTCCGGATTCCGTGATCGGCAAGGATGCGAAGATCGGTAATTTTGTGGAAATCAAAAAATCCAAAATCGGTGACGGCTCCAAAATCAATCATCTGGCCTATGTCGGTGATTGTGAAATGGGCGAGCGCGTGAACTTCTCCGCCGGCGCCATCACTGTTAACTATGACGGGTTCCAGAAACACAAAACCATCATCGGCAAGGACGTCATGGTCGGCTCCAACGTCAACCTCGTTGCGCCGTTGCATATCGATGACGGCGCATTCGTCGCCGCCGGTTCCACCATCAACGAGGACGTCCCCGCAGATGCCCTTTCCATCGCCCGCGATACGGCCAAAATCCGCAAAGGCTGGGCGGCTGAATTCCGCGAAAAAATGAAACAGGCCAAAGCCAAACAAGCCAAAAAGAAGGCGTGATGTAACGTTTCGCAACATCCTGTTACTTGTGCGCTGCAGAAAATCGACTATTTTCAGATAATGATGAAGAAACTGCTTCCACTGATTTTGCTGTTATGCATGCCTGTTCAGGCCAGCGCGGATGAGTGCCCGGCGGTTGATCCTGAAACAGTTTTGGAAAAGGCGGATTTTATCGGCGTGGTAGAGATCGACAAAATCGAAAAGGCATCAAAGCCCGCGCAATCGCGTCCTGCATCGGCGCAAGCCGAAGACACAACGGACACGGATACGCCGCTCGGTGCCCCATACGTCACCTATACTGTTACGCCCCTGTTTTCGTATGAAGGTGAAATTCCTGAAAAACTGGAAGTGCAGGTCTTTGAAGATGCCTGCGACCAGTTCAATAAAGGAATTAAGCAAGGGCAATATCAACAGGTCTTACTCGACAAAATCATCGCGGAGGAAACCGAAGACGAATCCTACGTGTTTTTGGGCGGGTATTCGAAATTGCCGGTTGCGATGTGGACGGAACTTCAGCAAAAAGGGATAATGTACGGCAGCGCGATGGTTGAACAGAGCACATGCTCCGCTTCAAGCGACGATCTGGCGCAGTATCTGGAAAATCTTGTCGGGGGCGGTGGCTCCTGTTCTCAAAATGGTATGAGCTCATGTGCGGAATAATTGGAATTTTAAGTGACGACGATGCGGCCCCTCATCTGGTTGAAGGGCTAAAACGTCTGGAATATCGCGGCTATGACTCGGCCGGTGTGGCGACATTGCAAGACGGCAAACCTGTGCGTTGCCGCGCGCAAGGCAAGCTGAAGAACCTCGAGAAAAAGCTGAAAGCCGAACCGCTCGGCGGCAATATCGGCATCGGCCATACACGCTGGGCAACCCATGGCGGTCCCACCGAAGACAACGCCCACCCGCACGCCAATGACAAAGTCGCCGTCGTGCATAACGGCATCATCGAAAATTATGCTGCACTAAAAAAAGAGCTGGAAGAAAATCAGGCCCGCTTTGAAACCGAAACGGATACCGAAGTCATCGTCCACCTCGTCGATCATTATTTGAAACAGGGCAAGTCTCCGCAAGAGGCCGCCAATGCGACATTCGACCGTCTCGAAGGCGCCTATGCCGTGGTGATGATTTTTGCAGATGAAGATGATTTGCTGATCGGTTGCCGACAGGGCACGCCGCTGGCCATCGGCTATGGTGACGGGGAAATGTATGTCGCCAGTGACTCTTACGCGCTTGCGCCATTGACCAAAAAAATCTGCTTCCTCGAGGATGGCGATCGTGTGGCCGTAACCCGTGAGGGCGCCAGCATCTACACCAATGATAATGAAAAAGTGGAGCGCGAAATTCGCGTCACGGCACAAAGCGGTGCGACAACGGGCAAGGGCAACTTCCGCCACTTCATGCTGAAGGAAGTATACGAACAGCCGACGGTCATCGGCGATACGCTCAATTCCTTTATCAATCCTGCGACAGGCGCGATCTCGATCCCGCCTGATGTCTTGGCGGCCTTGAAGAAAACACCGCGCATCACCATGGTGGCCTGCGGAACCGCTTACTACGCCTGTGCTACGGCGAAATACTGGTTCGAACAAACCGCGGGCATTCCGTGCGACATCGACATCGCATCCGAATTCCGTTACCGCGAACCGCCATTGCCGAAAGACGGTCTGGCCGTGTTTGTCTCCCAAAGCGGGGAGACTTTGGACACGCTGGAGGCTTTGCGTTTCTGTAAGTCACAGGGGCAAAAAATTCTCTCTATCGTCAACACGATCGAAAGCACCATTGAGCGCGAAAGCGATCTGGTCCTGCACACACTCGCCGGTCCTGAAATCGGTGTGGCTTCAACCAAGGCCCTGACCACGCAGCTGACAACACTGGCATGTATGGCTCTATGTGTTGCGCGTGAAAACGGCTCTATCGATGCTGCAAAAGAAAAAACGATGACCGATGCGCTGCGCCATATACCGCAGCAAATTACCGACATTCTGCATGACGATGAGCGCAGCAAAAACATTCAAGGGATAGCGCGCGACATTTTTGAATCTGCACATATGCTCTATCTTGGCCGTAACCTTCTCTTCCCGCTGGCCATGGAAGGCGCATTGAAAATGAAGGAAGTCTCCTACATCCATGCCGAGGGCTATGCGGCGGGCGAGCTTAAACACGGCCCCATCGCCTTGATCGATGAGCAAATGCCGATTGCCGTTTTCGCACCCGGTAACGATCCTCTGTTCGAAAAAACAGCCAGCAACTTGCAAGAGAATGTCGCCCGCGGCGCAAAGGTCCTGATGATCTCGGATGAAAAGGGGTTGAAGGATCTGGAGCAATTCCTCAAATGGTCGATCCCCATGCCGGATGTCGACCCGTTCGCCGCTCCGATTCTCTACGCCGTACCCGCGCAGCTTTTGGCCTATCACGTCGCCGTGACCAAAGGCACGGATGTCGACCAGCCGCGCAACCTCGCCAAATCCGTTACGGTGGAGTAGTGCTCTTTTCTTTTTTGACTTTGGTCAAAGCGCAAGCTTACGAATTAAGATAGCTATAGAATGACGAGACTTGCTGGAGGCGCGATATGGTATCCTGGCTCATCAATGAAACATCGGAAGAGGGGCCTGTAGAGGCGCTTGATCTGGCGCTGAAACAGGCAACGGAATCTGTCAGCGGACACCCGCACAGCGACATTATCCTTACAGACATCAAAAAACTCTCTAAAGGCTGGCGCGCCGAGCTGAACGTCTTTGCGGCGGCACGGCGAAAAAAGCACGGCATTCCCGATGTTGCGCCCGCACCGGCCCCCCAAGAGAACGAAGAAGCCGACCACAAAAAAGAGAAAAAAAAGCTCGACGCACATAAATATGAATTTGATCAGTTTTACCACGACTGGCTGGTCAATGAGCTTGGCACAGAATACGCAGCGATGCAGGAAATGGATAACATCATGATTCTGATCGCGGAGATATCATTCGAGCAAGAAGTGTGGGCGGCGGCGCCCGCGCATAATTTTACCGCCATTCATTTTGTACCTGAAGGATCATTGTGGGAGCTGGCCAAAACGCGCCAACCTGATATTGATTTGTACGAAGCGGCACATAGACAAGGCCCTGAAAAGGATACGATTGCACAAGGGGAAACGGGAGGGCACAGTCCGAAACCCAGACCCGGCAAACGTTCCGTGCTTTCACCGGAACTCACAGATGATTAATCAGGATCAGGCTGTCAGGTCGCCATAACCGTAAACGCCGAGATCTTCCATCTCACATTCATAGAGTCCGGCAGCCTGCGCCTCTGCGAAGATACGCTGGCGTAGTCCGATCAGATGTGGCGTCTGCGTTGCATCAAAGCGCGAAGATATTGCGGCGCTGACATCTTTTGCCTGATGCGGCCCACCCAGATCGATGGGCTCGCGGTTGATGAAAAACGGCATTATGGGCTGATTATCATAACCGCTTTCGGATTCGGTGACGCTGGCCGCACGATGAAAATCGAGCTGGCTGTACACGGCAACATGCCGAACGGTTTCCAGATCCCGTAATGGCTTGGCTGACGGTTTTTCAAAAGGGGGTTCTTCATGGATAACAGCGTCGGTTTCGACTAGTCGTAGCGGCTGATTCATCTTTTTCTTCTTTTTATTGTTGCTTAATTGCAACATTAATGAGAAGTAATATGCCTGTCAAATCAATGGGTTATGTTGCATCGCACTAGCTGCGGTGCAGTAACATGTTGAAATCTCCTCCCTTCTATCTAGGTGAAAATTAAAATCTGCGGTAAGTTATTGTAATTAAAACATTATCTCCAATACTCTGGCTTGGCGGCCCACTTCTCCTTTTCATTGGCCAGGTAGCCATCGAAATTCTTATGCCTCTTGAATATAAGGTGCCGTTTCATTCCGAAAGCGGTCCGCATGAAAGCTTGCAAGTTTTTGTTGCGCTAATGGCATTGATCTTTGCCTTGTGGTGCCTCTTTATTCTCCCGTCCGTTCAAAAACCGTTCCTGATTTTTTGGGTTATGTGTTTTGTGGGGGGATGCACGTATATAGTCGGTGAGGAGATCAGCTGGGGGCAGCATATTTTCGACTGGGGCACGCCGGAATACTGGACGGATTATAACGACCAGAATGAAACCAACCTGCACAACACATCGTCATGGCTCGACCAAAAGCCGCGACTGCTTCTCATGATAGGGGTCCTGACAGGAGGATTGATCATCCCTCTTTTGAAGGAGTTCAAGCCTGTGCTTTTGCCGAAAAAATTTGAAATCATTTACCCGCCCGCCATTCTTGCACCGACGGCCCTGCTGGTGCTTATCATTAAGATCATCGACAAGGTCGATGAAAGCACACCCGATATAATGCTGCTCACACGTTCGGGAGAAGTTGAGGAGCTGTGTCTATTCTACTTTGTCTTGCTGTATTTGATGATTTTACGTTTCCGCTTTGTGGAGCACAAGCGTTGACCATCCGTCGATTTTGCGTTCTTCGAGTTTGCGCAAACTTCCCTGCTCATAGACCGACAACACATCCCCGACCTGATCGTTCAGAATGCCGGACAGGATGACATAGCCATTGTCATCGACAACACTCTCGAGGTCTTGCGCCATCGCTTTGAGCGGTCCGGGCAATATATTCGCAATCACCAACTCGTACGGTCCTTTTTTCTGCACCCGGTCACCGGCAAACCCTTCATTGACGAAGGTTTCGATTTTGCCCCTACCGACCTCCAGGCCGTTATCCTCGACATGGCGTTCGGTCACCCGAATACTTTCGGGGTCGTTATCAACGGCGAAAACAGGTGCATGCCAGAGTTTCCACGCAGCAATCGCGAGAATGCCGCTACCCGTGCCCATATCCAGAATGTTCCACGGACAAACGCCCATTTCGAACATGTCGTCCATCGCATGCAGGCACCCCTTGGTCGTACCATGCTCGCCCGACCCGAAGGCTGTGGTGGCGTCCACCTGTAAACCGATTTTGGATGGCGGCACTTCGCCCTCGAAATGCGCCCCGTAAATAAAGAATGACCCCACGTTGAACGGTTCGAATTGCTGGTAGGAATATTCCAGCCAGTTACGGTCCTCGATCTCTTCTTCTTCAAAATCTATGTCGGCGGGCAGGGGAATGTTATGTGTCTCGGAAACAATCTGCAGACGCGACCGCAAAACATTTTCATTGGCCGACTCGTTACTCATCAATTCAATCGCCCAATCGGATTGATGGTGATTTTCAAGCCGCAGCGCGGAATGCGAAAAACATAAATCGCTCAACGCTTCACCAAAAACCGCGACCTCAAAATTACTCAAGGTCGCGGGGAGAATAAAACGGGTCTTAAACATCAGGCTCGGAAGCAAGAGAGACTAGCTCTTGTCGTCCTCGTCGTCTGAGTCGTCGTCTTCATCATCATCTTCGTCGAGGTCTGCATCCGGCTCGAGATCGTTCAAATCACCAAGATCATCATCGACATCCAGATCATCCAGATCGTCATCATCCAGATCCAGATCACCGTCGATATCATCATCGTCGTCATCGTCGTCATCGGCGCCGTCTTCGTCGAGATCCTCAAGGCTCACCACCTCGGCATCATCGTCTTCATCTTCGTCCTCATCATCCTCTTCGGTTTCGGCATCCTTGGCTTTTTTCTTGGATACTTGACCTTCGGCCTCTTCCTGAGCGGCCGCTCCGCGTGAACGGCGGCTCTTGACCTTGATTTCACCGGTGAACTCGGTGTCGCAACTCGGACATACGATCGGACGTTTGTTCATGTCGTAAAAACGCGTTCCGCAATTCAAACAAATTCTTTTTAAGCCTTTGGCATCTAAAGCTGCACCCACGGCACATCTCCTTAAAGAGGTTATAATTATTATTAAGTTTGGTTACTCGCCTGATCTGCCCGATTCAGCCGAGCAAGTCAAACCTTTATACCCGTATTTTGTGAAATTTTTAAGTATTCCATAACGGCCACACCGTTATTGTTGGGCGGCGGCCTCAATACGGCAATATATCGGCGCGCATCAGGTTGTGTTCAAAAAACGCCTTAAAATCCTCGACCCGCGTTCTATATCATTATAAAGTCACAAAGAATTAGTCTTAATTGGAGGTATTCACATGCATAAACCCGTCGTTATCTGCGGCTTCAAACGTTCCCCGATGCATTTCGCCAACAAGGGCGCTCTGGCCAAGGTCCGACCCGATGACATGGCGACGGAAGTCGTTAAAGCATTGATCAAGGATACGGGTGTAAAAGCGGAAGACATCGAAGACCTTCTTATGGGCTGTGCCTTCCCCGAAGCGGAACAGGGCTTCAATATCGCCAAGCTGGTCGTCCAGCATGCGGAATTGCCTGTGTCTGTTGCGGGCGCAACCGTAAACCGGTTCTGCGGCTCGTCCATGACAACCATCCATATGGCCGCCGGTGCCATTCAAATGGGGGCGGGCGATGCGTTCGTCGCTGCGGGTGTGGAAAGCATGACCCGTATTCCGATGGGCGGTTTCAACCCGATGCCGAATCCCGCGTTGTACGAGAAATACCCCCAAGCCTATATTTCCATGGGCGAAACGGCCGAAAATCTGGCCAAACAATATAAAATCAGCCGTGAAGATCAGGAAAAATTCGCGGTCAGCTCTCACCACAAGGCCGCGAAAGCAGCCGAAGGCGGCAAATTCGATGACGAGATTGTCCCGATTGGTGATGTGAAGACCGACGGCACAATCCGCCCTGATTCTTCAACGGAAAAGCTGGCAACACTGAAGCCTGCCTTCCTTGAGGACGGCACAGTCACAGCGGCGACATCTTCACCGCTAACCGATGGTTCGGCCGCCGTTCTGGTCTGTTCCGAAGAATATGCCGACAAGCATAAACTGCCGAAACTGGCCCGTATCAAGTCCGTATCCGTTGCCGGCTGTAAAGCCGAAATCATGGGTATCGGTCCTGTACCGGCCGTGAACAAGGCGCTGGAGCGTGCGGGCCTGAAGGTCGATGACATCGAAATCTGGGAATTGAACGAAGCCTTCGCCGCACAAAGCCTGTCCGTATTACAGGAGCTCGGCGTTGATCTGGACAAGGTCAATATCGACGGCGGCGCAATTGCGCTCGGTCACCCGCTGGGTACCTCCGGTGCACGGATTACAGGTAAGGCCGCAAGCCTGCTGCAACGTGAAAAAGCAAAATACGCCGTCGCGACGATGTGTATCGGTGGCGGACAAGGGATCGCAACAGTATTGGAGGCCATCTAGGCGCATGTCCGTTGACGAACTCAAAGCCAGAAACGCAAAAGTCGAAGCGGATAAGGCTTGGGAAACGTCATGGACCCGCAAGGTCACTATTACGATTGCAACCTATGTAATCATTGCCGTGTATTTGGCCGTATTGGGAGTAGAGAAATTTTATTTGCATGCAGGTGTACCCGCCGGCGGATATTTTCTCTCCACACTGACGCTCCCGTTTTTGAAGGCCTACTGGATAAAGAACATTTATAAACCGAAAGGGGTTTAGTTTATGAGCGAGATTAAAAAAGTAGCCGTTATCGGATCAGGCGTGATGGGCAGCGGCATTGCTGCACAAATTACGAATGCGGGCATTCCGGTTGTACTTTTGGACATCAAGGTCGAGGGTAAGGATCTGGCTGCCGAAGCGGTACAGAAAATGCTCAAAGCCGACCCCGCACCGTTCATGCGCAAATCCAATGCAAAGATGATCGAGACAGGCACGATCGACGATGATCTCGACAAGATCAAGGATTGCGACTGGATCGTCGAAGTCGTGCTGGAAAAGCTCGAGATCAAACACCAGACATACGAGAAAATCGAGAAGGCCCGTAAGAAAGGCTCGATCGTATCCAGTAATACCTCGACCATCCCGCTGCATAAGCTGATCGAAGGCCAGCCCGATTCCTTTGCCAAGGATTTCATGATCACCCACTTCTTCAATCCGCCGCGCTATATGCGCTTGCTGGAGCTGGTTGTCGGTGAAAAAACCAACAAGGAAGCAGCAGAAACCATTAAAGAATTCTGTGATGTGAAGCTTGGAAAAGGTGTTGTACCGACGAACGACACACCCGGTTTTATTGCCAACCGCCTCGGCGTGTTCTGGCTGACCGCCGGTGTGAATGAAGCCATCAAACAGGACATATCCATTGAAGTCGCCGACGCGGTTATGAGCAAACCTGTAGGCATTCCCAAAACGGGTGTCTTCGGACTGATTGACCTCGTTGGTATCGACCTGATGCCCAAGCTGTCAGACAGCTTGCTGAGCACCTTGCCGAAAGACGATGCCTATCGTGACATTTTCGAGGATTATAAATTCATCCATGAAATGATCGATGCGGGCTACACAGGCCGTAAGGGCAAGGGCGGTTTCTATCGTCTCAATCCCGATGCCCCGAAAGGCAAGAAGGAAAAACAGGCCCTCGCCATTGATCCGAAAAAATTCGATGAAAGCCAATACGGCGCATCGGAGAAAAAGACCGCACAGGCCGATCCGGCCGTATCCGCAGGTAAAAAAGGCATGCGTGCCGTTGTCGAAACCGACAGCGACGGCGGCCAATATGCATGGGAAGTGCTGAAACAAACACTGACCTATGCTGCAAACCTCGTGGGAGAAATCGCCGACACGGTTCATGAAATCGATGAAGGCATGAAGCTCGGTTACAACTGGAAAAAAGGCCCGTTCGAAATGCTCGATGAGCTGGGCCCCGAATGGTTCGTCGCCAAGCTGATCGAAGCCGGACAATCCGTTCCCGACATCCTCAATAAAGTCGGCGAAGGCACATTCTACAAGGTCGATGACGGCGTACTGAAATATTTCGGCACCGACGGCAAATACCACAAAGTTGACCGCCCTGACGGTGTTCTGCTCTTGCGTGATATCAAACTGGCGTCCGAGCCTGTGATGAAAAACGGCTCTGCATCTGTTTGGGATATCGGCGACGGCGTTCTGTGTTTCGAAAAACATTCCAAGATGAACACGTTCGATGAGCAAATTTTTGAAATGCTCGTCAAAACCCGGAAGCTGATTGAAAAAGACGACAACTACAAAGCGCTGGTCGTTTACAACGAATCCTCGCACTTCTCCGCGGGTGCGAATCTGGGCCTTGCTCTGTTCATGGTCAATATCGCCATGTATCCGCAGGTCGAGGAATTCGTCCGCACAGGTCAGAAAGTCTATACCGATTTGAAATTCGCAAACTTCCCTATGGTCTCCGCACCAAGCGGCATGGCTCTCGGCGGCGGCTGCGAAATTCTGCTCTGTGCCGATGCGGTACAGGCCCACGCCGAAACATATACAGGCCTCGTTGAGGTCGGTGTCGGTGTCATTCCGGGCTGGGGCGGATGCAAGGAAATGATCCTGCGCTTCCGCGAGCGTGAAAAGGCCAAGTTCAAAAAGGACATGGATAAGATCGGCAAGAAGAACATCTGGTTCTCGCCCGACACCACGCCGATGGGCGCTGTCCGTAAGGCATTTGAAACAATCGGAACCGCCACGGTCGCCAAATCCGCGCATGAAGCACAGGATATCGGCTATTTGCGCCATACTGACGGCGTCACCATGAACCGTGACCGCTTGCTGTATGATGCGAAACAAAAGGCGCTGGCGCTGGCCAAGGATTATACCGCACCTGAAAAGATCGAGGATATCCGCCTGCCGGGTCCCGACGGAAAAGCGGCACTGGATCTCGCAGTGGCTGATTTACGCAAATCCGGTAAGGCCACGCCTTATGATGTCGAGGTGTCCGATCATCTGGCTTACGTCTTAACGGGCGGTGATACGGATTATACCGAAACCGTCAGTGAAGATGACCTGCTGAAACTTGAAGTGGGACGTTTCATGGATCTGTTGCGCAATCCGGGTACGCTGGCACGCATTGAACATATGCTGGATAACGGTAAACCGCTTAGGAACTAACCGGCAATCGCTTTCACACGGAGCGGGGGAAAACACATGATATACGCAATATTGCCGATTTTTGCGGCAATGCTTTACGGATTAGCCTTTGCTCTCATGGAGAAGGCGCTGCAAATCACCAATGTCGTAACCTATATGTTGATCGGGTCGGCGATTTCGATCCCTCTGGTGCTGGCGCTGGTGCAAATCAAAAAAGAACCCCTCGATTTCGGTTTTCTACAAAACAAAATGGATGCGCTTATCGTCTTGCTGGCCGTCATTGCGCCCGCCGCGGGCTGGTTCCTGACCGCCTATACGATCAAAAACGTGAATGCGGGCTACGCGGCCTTTGCCGAAGTATCGTACCCGCTATTTACCATCATCTTTCTGTTCGTTCTTTTCGGAATTAAGCATTTTGAATGGCACCTGTTATTGGGTGGAAGCCTTGTCATGCTTGGGTCTTTCATTCTCGTAATGGGACAGATGAAAGCGGGCACCGGTTAATAAGCGTCGCTTCGGGCGCTTTGGAACAGGGCTATATTTGACATAATTGCATATTTCGCTTAATCTCTGCCGCTGATTTAAAGTGAGCAGGCATATGAACACCGCGCATACAGACCACTTCAACGTAAAGGCCGTAGAGCAAACTCTGCGTCTTGCAACGGCTTTCAGCGACCTTTTGCGCGGTAAAATCGGATCCGGTGAGATCAGCTTTGATGCACCGGTAACGAAGCTGACATTACGTGGAAGACCGAAGCTCGGGAAATCTACGTTTTCCAGAGCCATTACCGGCTCCATGTTTGCCGGTTTCGAAGACGTCGACATCACTCTGGGTCCATCACATCCTTGCCCGCTCCGCTTGTTCCGTGAACGCATTTACGCATGGGACGAGGTGTATTCCCCCTCCGCGAACTTGCGCATACAACGCATCGACAGGGGCGCATGTATTCTGGCTGCCGCACTTCACGGTAAAGTCGGTATGGAAGAACCGCCCGAGGATGAAACGGGATCGAACATTATCCAGCTTATTGAATGGCCTGTTCCTTCTGATACGTCTGCGTCATCGGCTGTTGTTGGTTTCAAAAAGGTGTCTGACGGCCGCCTGATCGTGCTTTCAACACACCCTGAAATCGCTGAAAGCGATGAATACGGCGCATTCATGGAAAATATCGGCGACCTCCGCGCGTCCTGATATAGACAAGCACACATAGCACCTTGCTTACCGCACCTTCCTGACCCATCTTTATAGGGTGAATGATTACATAGACATCTATTGCGAACGTTTGGAGCCGGGCCTGTGGGCCGAGCCGTTGAATGCCGTGACCAATGCGGCGTTTTTTATTGCGGCCATTTGCGCGCTCATGCTCGCCCGAAAGAGAAATGCGCTCGGTGCGGACAGCGGTATTTTGATTGCCCTGATCATCGTCATCGGCACGGGCAGCACCTTGTTCCACACGCTGGCAACAGGATGGGCGCAGCTCTCGGATGTCTTGCCGATCCTGCTTTATCAAATCACCTTTATCATTCTGTATGCGCACAATGTGATGAAGCTGGGTACTGTTAAGACCGCACTTGTTTTGGGCGCCTTCTTCGCAACCATCTACGGCTTCCAGCAACTACCGCAAAGCTGGCTTAACGGCTCACTGGGCTATGCCCCTGCCTTGTTGTTTGTTCTGGGGCTGGGTGTTTGGCATTTCAAAAAAGCCGCGGTTGAGCGATTCGGACTTCTGGCGGCGGGCCTAACCTTTATTGTCTCGCTGAGTTTCAGGTCCATAGACATGCAGATTTGCGATATGTTGCCCATCGGTACGCATTTCTTGTGGCACACATTGAATGGCTGCGTGCTGTATTTAACGACCCGTGCGTACCTCCTGAACGCAAAAAACCCATAGCCCTACAAGCCACAAATTCTGCACTTTTTTACACAAAAAATGCTTAATTTCTTAACGTTTTCCCATAATTTTCTTGTATTAATTTGCAAGATTGTCTATATCAGCATGGTGCGAAGCATCATAAGATTTGCTTTACACACCCAAAAATGACGCTAAATTGCGCATACGGAAAACAGTTTAACAGGGACGCTACTTATACTGCGTAAGAGATCATGACGAAAGCCCAAGGGCTTAGCCGCGACACACAGACTAATTTTGCAATCAAAAATGAAATGGACCTTATGGTCCTGAGCCTGATGGAGCGCAATAGTGATGCGCTGGCCGAAAAATTTCCCAACGCCGATGTCCCCGAAGTTCTTAGACGCGTCCGCCTTGATATCGAAGAATTCCACAATTATGGCCGTAACGAATACGACCTGACCTTTTATAATGATGACGGCTCAATCGAGCTGGGCAATCAGGGCCTGCTAGATCACCTGAACCTTGTCCGCCATGAAATGAGAGCCAGCGCGAACGTCATCGCCAGCCGTGCATTTAATGTCGATAATCCGGCGGTCTATGACAATCTGCGTCAGGCAGTCAAAGACATGAAGACACTGGGTTTCACGTTCGATGAAACCGTTAAAATGTTCAATCAGGACATCAAGTTTTCAAAGTCACCGACACCGCACCCGACCGAAAACCTGAGCATCGAGGGCATCAAGGCGTACATGAACGTCATGAAAGCGGCCGAAAGTGACCCCGATATACGCGAGCAAAAAATCGAAGCCGCCGTGTCGGACATGATGCTGCGTGACGATATCAGCCCCGAAACAAAATTCAGCATTCTGGACGAAATCGATCTGTCCGACCTTTACGCCGAAAATCACAATATGGGCGTGAATAACCTCGAACGTTTTGTCGAGGACATCATCGAACAGGAATATGGCGAGCGCCCGAAAATTTCCTTCGATGCGACCCTGAAAAGCTGGGACTACGATTCAGACGGTAAAAACAATGCCGAGGGCTTTGCCTTTATGGCCAAAACCGCCTCGACCACAATGGCCGCGCTGAACTTGACGATTCGCTCGATCGAGCAAGCACAGGAACAGGGCTTGATCCCCGATTCCGAAATGGCACGGATCAATGAAACGCTGGAGGAATGCCAAACCATCCATGATGCGATGGAACCGGTATATGAGCGCTCCCGCGAAATCACACAGACATTGGCGCTATTAACGCCCGATGAGCGCGGTGCTTATTACGAGAAAGTCTATAACGAGGAATATGAAACGCTGAGCAACGCGTTTTCCTTGGTCTATGACTCTGTCGGCTCACCCAATCGCGGTCTGGACTTTTACAAGGATACGATCGCCGTTTTGAGAAAAGCGGTCGACGCACAGGTTCAGGACACCCCGCGTCATGAAAACCCGCTCGATGATGCAATGCGTGTTCTGCGCCGTAACGGTGTGGCCATGGAAAAAGGCCAGCCGCGCCAGAACGACTTCATGCATATCGACATCATCCATAACCTCATCAACCACGAGCCGTTCAGAAAGCTGGGCATTCTCTCGGACGATGAACTTGCTGAAATCGATGCGGTTAAAGGCTACTCGATGCCTGAAGAAAAAGGCGGCCTCAGCGATTACCGCAAGCATGAAATTCTCGACAAGATCGCAAGCTATGTCGAACTGAACGGTAACCGCCGTGATATTCTGGCATTGCTGAACGAAGCCAACCCGCTGGAAATCGACAGCAACGGATACCCGGCGCAAACACGTTCACTGCTCGACCGCTTTATGCTGCGCAGTGTCTACCCGCACAAATACGAAGACAGCATCAACTCGGACGCACAACCGGGCTCTGACGAACGTCTGCACTTCTTCTTCCGCGTGTTCGATATCAAACACGGCAGCTCGATGAGTTTGCACGAAGATCGCGGAACATTGCCGCGTAAACCCGACCTGACAGTGCGTTTCTTCGAGCACTCGGGCGGAAAATATCTGGAAAAAATGCGCAGCTACCACGAGGCAGCCAAGCTTCCATGGTATATGGACCGTTCAGGCGGCAAGGACATGCTGAAATCCATGACCGGACCAAGTGACGCGCAAAAAGTCGGTGGTCCTGCGGCACAGATGGAGATTTTCTGGATCTGGGGTCAGGGCGTACAGAATGCATGGAAACACGGCTATTACGAAGAGCACATGTTCGGCACGGGCATGGCATCCGACCGTTTCGGCGCCGATGGCGGAACCTGTTCCGATGTAAAGGCGCAGGAAATGATGGAAATCGTCAAAGAGCACGGACCGTTTGACCGCACCATCCCCGAACATCGCCGCTTTATGCGCTCCGCGTTGGCCGAATCCTTCACACAGCAGGGCCGCCACAAACGCTATGCCATGTCGACATCGGGACAAATCGCCGATGATCTGGCGTTCCGCATGACGGATAAAATCCATAAACGTTTCGAACTGGAAGGTCTGGTTGAGCCGGGCACACATATTCGCCCGAAACCGAAATTCCGCAACGAACGCGTTGAGAACTACTTCCATGATTTGCGTTCACGCTGGATCGACCGCTTTAACCGTGGCCGTATGGGTACAACCGGTGAATTCGACCCGAAAGGGAAATCCGAATTCGTATTTAACGAATTTGCCGACCGCACAACCTGTCCGAATATTATGGGGTTCAGCAACCACGGTGCTCGTCCTGCGGCAAAAGACGGCAGTGCGAAACAAGCCATGAATGTGCGGGCAATTGAAAATCAGCAACGTCACCAGATTTCACAACTCTTTGCCGGAAGCCAGTACGGCTCGGGTAAAATGATGATGGATATCGGCTACAGCTACAGGCTGGAAAACCCCGACCCTAATCAGGTTAAGCTGGAAGATCAGGATATTGCCGACTTCCTGAACCATGAATATTGGGATTTCAATATTCACACCAAAACACTGGCTGCTGCGGAGATGACGAATTACGACTACGCGCTTAAGCAAGTCGGCTGGGAAAGCGCGAGTTTCGATGAACTGTATGAAGTGGGCCGCCGTGTCATGTTCGTACAAAATCCGGATCAGGAAGATGAAGTCTTGCTCGTCTACAAAGGTCCGAATCGCGAACTGACAAACGCACAGCTTTATGCCGCGGCCCTTTGGCATGACCGTCTGGCATATATCGCCCATATGGAAGCGGCACTGACCCCCGAAGGCGAAGGTCCGACATTAAAAGACAGTCCCGAAGACATCATGAAGGCATTCCGCCCCTCTGCTGGTAGGTCTGCGAAACTGTCACTGGGTGAACGCACGAAAGCCGCATGGGGCAGCGCCGTCGAAATCGCCAAGGAAAATCTGGTCAGCCAGCCGATTCTCAAAACCCAGTACGCCCGAGAGGCAAAATGGTCTGCGGATTATAACACGGCTTATGAAGCAGCGATGAAAGAGGCAAAAGAGGCTTTGGCCGCCGTTGCTGATGATCAGGACGAAACCCAAAAAATTAAGGATGCGGCCGCGAAAGTCGCTAAAAAATACACTCTTGAAAGACAGGGCGGTGAAGCAGGCTTACGCCGTTCACGTTCCGCGTTCCGTGCCTCTACTTTGGCACATGAACAATACTGGTCGGGAGCCCGCCGTATCGGTATCCAGCCTGTGCCGGATGCATCGATCGAAATGCTGATGACGCCAAAAGCCAAAGTGGCAGCGGCAAATGGGCGTTCCGCGGACGATAGCCTGTCGCATAGCGTCGGCGCCTAAAACTATTAGTTAAAATCCAATCTATAATTTACTGCTTCTTAAAAGCCCTCAGGCATACTCATCTCATGTTTGGGATTTTCAACAATTCTAAAACGGACAAACGGAAGAAGCCAAAAGAGCTTCAGGCGAGTTGTGAGGGAGTAAAAACTAAGAGGGGGGCTCATAAAAAACCCGCAAAGGGTAGAGCCAAAAGTACAGGCAGCCAGAGCAATAGTACGGGGGATATTCGTGCGCAAGCTCTGGCAAATGCCCGCGCCGCCCGCGAAAGACTGGGCGAGGACACCATTCAGCAGATCGCTGAAATCATAGCCAGAAAAGAGAATAATCCGTTCGAACAGGCCAAGCGCAAGCTTGAGACCGTCGATTCCGACCGTTTAACGGACGAAATTCTCTATATGCTTGATCAGGATTAAATCAGAAAATTACTTACAGGTATCGCATTCGCAGGTTTCAATCGCATGATCGAAACGGTCCTGATCCATGCCGCCCATTGAATCTTCCATATATGCGGCCAGCACGGCACAGTTATTTCCCGTACCTTCGGGGTCTTGTACCTCTGTGAATTCAGGAACCAAACCGCGGGTTTTGGCGGTTTTATCTGTGCGTGGGCGTAATTCAATAACGTTACTCATAATGCTCTCTCCAAAAGAATGCCGCGCACGCTACGCCTGTTTTCATAATATTGCAAGTTTTGTTTTGGATTTCCCCATTCATTCTTAATCGTTTTGCGCTATATTAGCTATGTATCCGTAATTTAAGGGAGAAACCGTAGATGCCTGTATACAATCCGCCAGCCGAGAACATTAAATTCATCCTGCATGATGTGTTAAATGCGTCCCAACTATCGGAATTGCCGGGTTTCGAAGAGGTTTCGGAGGATCTGATGGACCAGATTCTCGAAGAGGGCGGTAAAATCTGCTCCGAAGTCTTGTTTCCGCTGAATCAGTCGGGCGATCAGGAAGGTTGCCACTACGAAAACGGCGTTGTCCGCACACCCGAAGGTTTTAAAGAAGCCTACGACACCTTTACCGAAGGCGGTTGGTGCGGCGTATCGGCTGATCCCGACTATGGCGGCATGGGCATGCCCGTTTTGATGAACACGGTCATGCAGGAAATGATCTGTTCCTCCAATATGTCTTTCGGCATGTATCCGGGTCTTTCCCAAGGCGCATACGAAGCGCTTCACCATTTCGGTACGGATGAACAAAAAGAATTATATCTGCCTAAACTGATTGAAGGCACATGGTCGGGTACGATGAACCTGACCGAACCGCATTGCGGAACCGATCTGGGCTTGATCAAAACCAAAGCGATTCCGAACGATGATGATTCATTCCAGATCACGGGCACAAAGATTTTTATCTCCGCCGGTGAACATGACCTGACTGAAAATATTGTGCACCTCGTGCTCGCGAAAATGCCTGACGCCCCTGATGGCGTGAAGGGGATTTCATTGTTCGTGGTGCCGAAATACCTGCCGAATGAAGACGGCTCG
Organism: Alphaproteobacteria bacterium; assembly: GCA_016764775.1. GTDB lineage: Bacteria > Pseudomonadota > Alphaproteobacteria > Micavibrionales > Micavibrionaceae > TMED27. The sequence goes on along the minus strand of JAESRE010000017.1, from coordinate 15,763 downwards.
GTTGGTGAACGTAACGGTGTGCGTTGCGGATCGATCGAACATAAAATGGGTATTCATGCGAACTCTACCTGTGTGATGAACTTCGACGACGCCAAAGGCTGGCTTGTCGGTGAACCGCACAAAGGTCTAAAAGCCATGTTTGTGATGATGAATGCTGCACGTCTCGGCGTGGGTATGCAAGGTCTCGGCATTTGCGAAATTGCCTATCAAAACGGTCTGGCATACGCCAAGGACCGCTTGCAAATGCGCTCCCTGACCGGCACGAAATATCCTGACAAACCCGCCGACCCGATTATTGTGCACCCCGATGTGCGCCGCATGCTTTTGAAATCAAAGGCTGTAACCGAAGGTGGCCGTGCGTTAGCGTACTGGACAGGCCTAAATCTCGACATTTCGCAAAAACATGAAGACGAACAGGCCCGCAAGGAAGCTGACGATCTTGTGGCGCTACTGACCCCGATCGTCAAAGCGTATCTCACCGATATGGGTACGGAAATCGCCAATGAATGCTTACAGGTTTACGGCGGCCACGGCTACATCGCCGAATGGGGCATGGAGCAATATGTCCGCGATGCCCGTATCGCACAAATTTATGAAGGCACGAACGGTATTCAGGCGCTCGATCTGGTCGGGCGTAAAATGGGCCAAGGCTACGGCCGTCTCTTACGTCGCTTCTTCCATCCTGCGCAGCAATTTATCGAAGAGCATCAGGCCGATGAAAACATGCAGGAATTCGTTTTTGCATTTGCCAAGGCGCTGGCCAAACTGCAGCAAAGTACAGCCATGATCGCCCAGAAAGGTTTGAAAAACCCGGATGAGGCGGGCGCAGCAAGTTCCGACTATCTGCGTCAGTTCGCATTGGTGGCGCTGGCCTATATGTGGTGCCTGATGGTGAAAGCCGCACAAAAGAAATTGGATGACGGCGAAGGCGATAAGGAATTCTACGAAGCCAAGATCAAAACCGCCCGCTTCTTCATGCAGCGTCTGTTGCCCGAAGCCGACGGCCGTTTCAAAATGATTCTGGCGGGTGCCGATACACTCATGGATATGGACGCCGAAGCGTTTTAAGGCCTAACTGCCGCCGGGCGACATATCCATCTCTTCCAAGGCTTTGGCTCTGGATTTGGGAATAGGCACGATATCGCGCATCGGACTTTTATCACGCATCATACTTTCACAGAGCGGACGAGCGACACACCACAGCTTGTACGCCTGCTCCATGCGCTCCCAACTGCCTGCTTCGGGGAAGTCTCCCACCACATGAAAAGCCATCGAGATCGAGTCCGGCAATACCCTGTCGGTCTCTCTGTAGGCGCGGGGTGCGTGACTGGCATCCGTGATGACGGTAACGGAATCCAGCTTCAAACTCTTGGCCCACATCAAGGTTTCCAGAGCATTGCCTTTTGTGTTTTGCGCATAGCTCAAGAAGGTGATGCGGTCGGGTGTCAGCGTGGTTTCAAATTCTTCGACAACGTCATCAAGACCGTATTGCGCATTGCCACCGGAAATCAGAATGCGTGAACCGGGGTTCTCTTCGGCCAGCCTGAAAGCCGTCTGTATGCGCTCGGTTGTGCCTGCGTAGGCGACATAGCCTTCCGTGTGATCACCCGTCTGTGCGTCTTTGACGCGTTGTTCAAAATCGGCATATTCCGCCATAGCTGAAAAATGAATACAGGCGGCCGTGCCCGCCGCTGCTGCAAACACTGCAACACCGCCCTTCGCCATAGCTCGTTTTGTAAATGGTAAGCGCACCATGCCATCCTTCGTCTAATGGCATGGTTTTAGACAAATATTATAGAAAATACAAATATTTTGTGTTTATTGCGTGGATTCCAGTAAACGGATGCGTTCTTCGTAACGAAGGCGCTGTGCCTCAAGCTCACGCTTGGCTGCCTGCAAATCACGTTCAAGGCTGGAAAGCTTTGCCAGCTGCTCTTGTTCGGTCACTTGCGGGTCAAACAACATCGCTTCAAGTTCACGCTTTTCCATTGAACATTGGGCGCGTTCTTTCTGCAATTGCTGACCGAGACGGGAAATCTGGCGCTCGGCTTCGTTATATTTCATGGTCGCTTGCTCAAGGTTCCAGTTTTCGGAAGCGATGGTCAAACGCTCTTCTTCGGATTCGCGTAATGCTTTTTTAAGCTCGGAATTCAAAGCTTCGTTTTCGGCCTTAAGCTCTCTGATTGTCGCTTCCATACCGACAACATCTTTACGCAGATCGGCGTTAACCTTGCCCAGACCATTGACGTTCGAATGCGTGAAATCAGCCTCGGCGGTCATGGTTTCTTTGCGAACTTTCATCGGCTGTGTTTTGGCGTAAATACGGGTGCGTTCGGCCTCCGGCTCTTCTTCTTCTTCGGCGGCTTCAACGGGCTCGGCTTCTGTGCCCATGTCCTCTGCAACATCAACAGGTTCCGCTTCTGCATTGTCTGCCGGAACATCCTCAGCTTCAGGCATCGGCATAGGCTCGGCTTCTGCAGCAATGATTTCGCTCGTCGCGGGTTCTACAGTTTCGGCTTCGGCCGGTGCAGCCAGCGTATCTTGTGATGGTGGCGCAGTGTCCGGTTCTACAGTTTCGGCTGGCGCGGTTTCCGCTGCAGGTTCGGCCATAGGCGTAACCACGGATTCTTCCTCGGGCACGATTGGCATAGAGGCGATATCATCCGGCACTTCCAGCTTTTTACGCGGCGTGTAAGGCTCTTCGTCTTCGATCAATGACGGGTCGTTGGCAATTTGCTCGGCCAGTTGCTGTGAAAGACGTTTTTTCGGGTTCTCGGCTACGCGGGACGGGACTTCGTCCATTGAATCCGCATTTTCGTTGATCGGTGTAATGGCGTCGTCTTCAAGGTCTTTGCTGCTGACGCTGTAACCGCCTTCGATGTCAGCAGCGGCGTCTGCGGATGTCTGCGGTGGTTCGGGTGTAATTTCCGCAACTTCCATCGGCGGTTCTGCACGCAGGCTCTGTTCCATATTGACGGCTTCGTTGACCATGAAATTCTGGTCACCCGTTGGCGCGCCTTGCGCGACCGTAGAAGAAGAGGAAACACCGGCCATACAGGTCTCGAACTGTCTGGCGCTATTGGCAAAGCCGGTCATGTAAAAACGGAAAGAGTTACCGTCGATTGCAAGGTCCATAACGGAGGATTGCTTCAGGGACTTATAAAATCCGCTGTCCTCGCCGATACCGAAAGCGAGCAGGGAGCCGGACTGTGCCTGCGCTTTGAAACTTTTTGTGCTGACGCCGGGAATGGTCAGTGTCGCGTCATAGCTTTCACCGGCATTGAAAACATCCTGTCTGAAATCAACATCCAGCGCGCGGGCCCATTTCTCGTTACCGAGCAGCCGTACACCGAAGCCGTTATTGAATGTGGCTTTGATCGTGCACAAGTTATCGGTTGAAGAGATGCTCCATTTTTCAGCCGGTCTGAATTGCAACTCGGGTTCAACATTCTGTGCGGCCGCGCCGGAAGCTAGAAGGGCTACGGATGCACATCCTAGAAACATGTGTAAAAAACGGATAGATTTTTTCATGGTCAGGTATCCTCTCAAACGCCCGCGTTCAGGGCTTAAAACGCAACACGCATAACACTAGCACCCTGTTTTGGGGGAGACAACGGTTAAAAACTTGTCTATTTTAATTGGCAGACACTATCCGCACACATTTTCAAAGCAGGAGGCATCATGTCCTTAGCAGACGTCAAATCCAGAATCGAAGAAAAGATAACAGCCGCACCCGATTTCGATGCGGTGGTCACATTTGATTTCGGCGATGACGGGCAATTAACGCTCGACGCAACGCAATCGCCCCCTGAGCTGAGCGAAGGCGCGCACGACGATCCCGATACGACGCTTGTATGCTCGCTGGAAACATTTCAAAAAATCCTCGATGGCTCCCAAGACCCCAATATCGCGTTCATGATGGGCAAGCTTAAAGTCAAAGGCTCTATGGGCACGGCAATGAAGCTCAACGGGGTTCTCGAGCAGTAACGGCACTTTGCCATGAATCTCTATATCCGCCTTCTTCTGTGCATCCTTAAATCCATCCGCGCGCCGCGCATGGACATTCTGGACAAGAGCGTATTGCGCTTTCATGTCCTGCCGACCGATCTTGATTTCAACATGCATATGAATAACGGGCGTTACCTGACCATTATGGATCTGGGGCGTCTTGATGTGATGATCCGCACAGGCTTGATCAAACGCGTCACCGACAAGAGCCATGCCCCCGTGGTCGGCTCGGCCAAAATCCGTTTTCGGCTGCCTCTGTTGCCGTTTCAGGCTTATGATCTGGAAACGCAGATCATCCACTGGGATGAAGAGTGGGCATATATCGAACAGCGGTTTGTCATCGCTAGCGGAGATAAAGCAGGCGCCGTGGCCGCCATCGCGGTTGTAAAAGGCAGCCTTTACGACCGCATCAATAAACGCCGTCCGAACCCGCAGGAATTCTTAAAAGCATCGGGCTTTGATATCCCGAGCCCGCCGGTCACACCCTTCATCACATCATGGGGCATGGCGGAAGACGAGATGCGCAAGCTGACCAGTACGGACGAATAAAAAAAAGCCACCCGAAGGCGGCTTTTTCAAATCTTGTAATTTTAAGAAACGTCTTAGAACTTGTATGTCAGTCCAACAGCAACGATCCCGACATTACCTTCAGTATCGGCTTCAACTTCTGTCTGGACAGCAGTACTGAAAGAGTTGTTACGGCTGACATCAATGGTTTCGCTATCAATCCAGATATAGGTTGCAGCCATATCTACGGATAGTCTGTCATTAATGTTGTAGGTTGCACCACCGGAAAGCCATGTTCTGTCACCGTCAGGTGTTCTGGATGTACGGAATTCATCCGTCGTCGGTGTTTCGTCAAACTGTACACCACCGCGGAATGTCCATTCATCGCTGTAGTCGTACTCTGTACCAAGCGCAAGAGCCCAGGTCGTTTGATAGTTTTGAGTAACGGAGCTAACCACATCACCCGGTGAGCGAGTAATGGCGCCACCGATAATAGAAATGTCTTCGTTTGTTACGGCTGTAATATCTTCGAAATTATTCCAGCCAAACCAAGTGGCTTGTCCCATGACTTTCCACTTGTCGTTAACATCCTGTGCGACACCAAATGTAGCAATATCCGGCAAATCCAGATCAGCAGTACCGCTCACGTCGAAATCGGCGCTGGTTGTGCCTTCAGAAATAATACGCCCTTCGAGCTCATGGCTAACAGCGGAACGGTATGAAAGGCCGATTGTACCGCCTTCCCAAGGGTTCGCCTGCAAACCGATATTATAGCCAACGGACCAGTCGTCACCTTTAAGGGTGCTAACCCCTTCGGTACCACCGCCCAGAACCGGGTTCGCGGCACTGGTCAGTTCAGCATCTGCATATTGAATGTTGATACCACCACCTATGGACACGCGGTCATTGATTTTAAAGGCCACGCTTGGCTGAATATCAATTGTTGTGAGTTCTGTCTTGATGGAGTCAAAGCGACCAAACCAGTCACTGTCATATTCGTTGGCCAAACCAAAAGGTGCGCTGAGGGCTAGACCTGCCCATAGCTGATCATTGACCTGATACGTCAAAAAGGCATTGGGTACGGGTGTCGGGTCATAAGGATTGCCGCCGTCACCGCCTGAAATAGGAAGACTACCCAGAGCCGCCGGACCGGTTGATCCTGTATCTGTTAATTCTGAATTGGGGAGGAGCAAGTGTGCGCCAAGCTGTCCCTGAATACCATTCAAGCGGGTCATACCTGCGGGGTTGAAATAAACGGTACTGGGGTCGTTCAAGCTTGTTGTCGAACCGGAAAATGCTGCGCCCAAACCGGATACGGATTGTTCCTGAATGTAAAAACCTGCGGCGTTTGCGGCTGACGAGGAAAGCGCGGTCCCCAATGTTGCAATTGTGATTACGGATAGTGCTTTAAGTGAGCGGTGCATCTATATCTCCCCTAATAAGGTCTGTTTATGTTGCTGTGTAATCTCTCCAAACACACAGTATTACAAAAGCAGTGTATGGTGAAAAATAAGACAATCCTAGGGGTGATGTGTTGTGCGTCGCAACATAGTGTTGCGCATATGCAACACCGCTAAGACAGCTTCATCAGCTTGACAATGTCCTGATACATGCCGTCGGGTGTGTCCGATGTCCGGTACATTCCCAGCAATGTGTTGTCCGGCCCCATCAGATAGATAAAGCTGGAATGATCCATGGTGTAATCATTCTGCTCTTCAGTCTCCACCTTGCTCGCATAAATGCGGTAGTTTTTCTTCACGATATTGATTTGCGGCACCGTGCCGGTCAGACCGATCAATCGCGGGTGGAAAAGACTTACATACTCCTGCATGACCGGGACCGTGTCGCGTTCGGGGTCAATGGTGACGAACAGCGGTTGAATGTTCTGTGCGGCTTCGGGGTAGTTATCCTCGAGCGCGTTCATAACGCGGCTCATCTTTTGCAGCTCTGTCGGACAGATGGCGGGGCAATAGGTAAAGCCGAAATAAATCAGCTTGTATTGCCCGTCATAGGTTTTTTCGGTGACCTCTGTCCCTTCATGATCCGTCAGGGTGAACGGACCCCCGATATTCAAGCCTGCAATCGGCGCTTCGGTGCTTGCACCTTTTTGAACGGTCCGGGCACTTTTCATGCCGACTTGAACCCATGCGACCCCCACACCGATAGCCAAAGCCACGGCAGAGAAAAGCAGAGTGCGTAATATACGTTTTTTCACAACTTCATTCATGCGCGAAAGATAGTCCTCTCGCGGCATGCTTTCAAGTACACAATGACGGCTTATTGATAAATGGGAATATCCGGTTCCGACGGCTGGTACGGATAGACGTTCGGGTCCGCAGGCGGGTCGTTAATCACATCCTCGGCAATGGCTTTTTTGCCCAGTGCCTCTACGGCCTCTTTCAAATGATATAAATGGCGGTCGGTCGTGTAATCATAGTGAGACTCCCAATGTTCGGGCAGCAGGTCACGGCACTCTCCCGGCGCCCATAACTCTTCAATTTCGGGCGGGTACTCCAATCCCATCGCATGCAAAATCGATGTGGCAACAGAGTTGGAATTCTGGCTGCATGTAATCGGGTCGACCGGCACATAAGTCAGGTTGGACTCATTGATAAAGTGAGCGGCTTCAACCGCCTGCCCCAGCTTTTGCAAAACCTCTTCTCCGCTTCCCCGCATGAGGGTCGCTGTGGTGTATTCGCCGTCTGTTGCTTTATAAACACTGGCCGAAACACGCAAACTTTTATTCGGTTGGATAGTGAAGTTATCGCTTTCGCCTGTTTCGCGGTCAAAGGCCTGTCCGTTCATACCCATGAACATCTTGCCGTTAGGCAGGAGAAAAACAATTTCATGGTGTACTGCACCCAACGCAACTTCATGGGAAACAATGCCTATTTCCCATTCGCCGCTGTCATCGCCGCGTCTCAACGCCCGTAAAGCGTCTCTCATTTCAGTGCTTGTGGCTTGTTCGTAAGCGCTCGACACCCTGTTCTACACCCCTTGTTATTTTTCATATATTATAACAAAAAACATCAGGGCAGGTCAAAGTTTAGGCTGACTATAAGTATTTGAATTTAAATGTAAAAATTGCTTTGTGAGGCGCTTAGGATAGCGGGTGTTCAAAACCGTCCGCGGCGTTGCCTGCCCGGTGACCAGCGCCAAAGCGCATTTTCGGTGCTAATGGATCGAGAGCACGCTTTAAAAAACGGTGGTTAGCCAGATCGGGGTCGACACCCGTATCCCGCGTAAATTCTTCAAATCCGTTTCTGGATGCGGCCTTTAAAGACGCCTCATTATTGGGTGAAATGCGAACCATGGCTTCCTGATACCCTTGTTCCCGTAAACTGAGCAGGCATCCCTCATAGGCGATGTTAATCAAACGCTTGCCGCGCTGGTCAGGTGCGACATGCAATCCTGTGATTTCAGGCAGATCCTCATCCATATATTCGATCATCGCCTTACCAACCAGCCTGTCTTCCTGCGTATCGACCAGTGCATATAATTCATATGTCGGGCTGCGCAGCGTGTTTTCTGCGATATTCCACACTTCATGCTGGCGCTCGGGGGACATCTCCTCGTACTCCGTACGGTCCAGACATATCACCGTAATGGCGGCATCAATCTCGTCTTCCTCAAGAAGAAGACATTGATATCGTCCCTGATCCTGTTCTGCCATTAATCGCATTCTGTCACCTATATCCGTTGTTCTGCGGCGAAATCGTCATGCTCGGGCGATTGCGTTGCTGCATTCGGAACTTGTCGCGTGATGTGGTACGCGCTTTGTGCGCCGTCCTGACGTCCGTTAGTGGGGTAGTAAAGGCTAAAACCATTGCGGGTTGCGGCTTTTAAGCTGCCTCCGTTAATCTGTTCGACTTTGCCTTTGACGTGGTCATAACCATGCTCGGCCAAATACTGGAATGTGCCCTTATACATCCAGTCGACCAGATGCTCGCCGCGGCGGTCTTGCGCGATATAGAAAAAGCCGATCTCGGGCCGGTCGTCATCTTCCAGACTTAAATCCCGCAAATGGCCGCGCCCGACGACGTCATGCATTTCCTTGTCCCACAGGACGAAATGCGCTTCATCGGGGTTGCCCAGCTTGGCGTGCAGTATATCGCGCACACTGTTTTTCGTGCCGTCTGAAACATCATAAGGAAAGTCAAGAAAATGGCCCGCAAACGCGACTTCCGCGCCGATAGGGTCGTCCATATCTTCGATTTCCAGCAAAAGGCACTGGTAGCGGCCATGGTCATATACTGTACGCATGCGCTTTTATACGAAATTATTATACATAATACAAGATTTTTATAGGGATGATCATTGACAATTCAGCGCAATCTGACACTGTACGAACATACGAAAACCTTGGCGGTACGCATCAGCGTTGAGAAATACGCCTAGAACCTGTGAGTTTATACTCGCGTAGGGAAAGGACGCAGAAAATGCCCCATATACTTGTCGAATATACCGACACACTGACATCCGTAGATATGCCGCAATTGCTGGTCGATCTGCACAATGACCTTGCGGAAAAAGACACCATCAACATACAGGCCATCAAAACCCGTGCCGTGCCCGTGCAATACAGCATTGTCGGCGATGCCAGTCAGGCGGATAATTTCATCCATATCACGCTGAAGCTTTTACCGGGCCGCGATGACGACCTGAAAAAGCAAATGGCGCAAGGTCTGCACGACGCGGCGCGTAAAACGCATGTACGCGATCAAAATATATCACTGAGCGTCGAAGTCGCTGAACTTCACGCCGAAAGCTACGTCAAATAATTTAAAAGGAGAGACCACATGGCCCCCAAAGACGGCATCTGCCCATCCACCACACATGTAACCCGCGGAAGCTTAACAGGCTCCAAGAAAACCTATGTCGGCGAATACAAAGTCCCGATGCGCGAGATTATGCTCGACGACCCTGACCAGCCTTCTATCACCGTCTATGACACGAGCGGCCCGTACACTGATGACTCGATCGAACTCGACATCATGCGCGGTTTGCCCAAAACGCGTCTGGACTGGATTACATCCCGCGGCGACGTTGAAGAAGTCGAAGGGCGTAAAGTCAAACCTGTCGATAACGGCTACAAGGATGAGGCTGCCCTCGAACGCCGTAAAGTGAAGCATGAGAAATTCCCCGCCTCCCCCGAAAAACCGCTTCGCGCAAAATCGGGCCAAAACGTCACCCAGATGCACTACGCCAAAAAAGGCATCATCACGCCTGAAATGGAATATATCGCCGTGCGTGAAAACCAGGCCCGCGAAGCCGTGTATAACACAGAACATGGTGGCGAAGGCTTCGGCGCAAATCTGCCCGACTTCATCACCCCCGAATTCGTCCGCAAGGAAGTCGCCGAAGGCCGCGCCATCATCCCCGCGAACATCAACCACCCCGAATCCGAACCGATGATCATCGGCCGCAACTTCCTTGTGAAGATCAACGCCAATATCGGCAACTCCGCCGTGACCTCCTCCATCGGCGAAGAGGTCGACAAAATGGTCTGGGCCACACGCTGGGGCGCGGACACCATCATGGACCTCTCCACGGGTAAAGACATCCACGACACAAGAGAATGGATCCTGCGCAACTCGCCAGTTCCATTGGGCACAGTGCCGATCTACCAAGCCTTGGAAAAAGTCGGCGGCGTCGCCGAAGACCTCACCTTCGATATTTTCGCCGACACGCTGATCGAACAGGCGGAGCAGGGCGTAGACTACTTCACCATCCACGCGGGCGTGCGCCTGCCGTTCATCCAGTTCACCGCCGACCGTATAACGGGCATCGTCTCCCGCGGCGGCTCGATCATGGCGAAATGGTGCATGGCCCACCACCGCGAAAGCTTCCTCTACTCCCGCTTTGATGAAATCTGCGAGATCATGAAAGCCTATGACGTGTCCTTCTCCCTCGGGGACGGCCTGCGTCCGGGCGCCATCAAGGACGCCAACGACCGCGCCCAATTTGCCGAGCTGAAAACGCTGGGCGAGCTGACCAAAAAAGCATGGGACCATGATTGTCAGGTGATGATCGAAGGGCCGGGCCACGTGCCGATGCACATGATCAAGGAAAACATGACCAAGCAGCTCGATGAATGTTACGAGGCCCCGTTCTACACGCTCGGCCCCCTCACGACCGACATCGCGCCGGGCTACGACCATATCACCTCCGCAATCGGCGCGGCGCAGATCGGCTGGTACGGCACCGCTATGCTGTGTTATGTGACGCCGAAGGAACATTTAGGTTTGCCGAACAGGGACGATGTAAAAACGGGTGTGATCACCTACAAAATCGCCGCCCACGCCGCCGACCTCGCCAAAGGCCACCCCGGCGCGCAACGCCGCGATGACGCATTGTCAAAGGCCCGCTTCGAATTCCGCTGGAACGATCAATTCAACCTGTCCCTCGACCCAGACACGGCGCGCAGCATGCATGACGAAACCCTGCCCGCAGAAGGGCATAAAGCCGCCTCCTTCTGCTCCATGTGCGGCCCGAAATTCTGCTCCATGAAAATCACGCAGGATGTGCGCGAGTTCGTAGCAGAACAGGAAAAGAAAGATGAAGCTGCCTAAGGATAAGCACACGGCTCTTGCGCTGATGAAGAAAGGAAAAGCGATGGCTTACAAACACCGCACGCTGCTCGTTTTGCTCACGCTCATTGTCATGAATGTCTTCATTCATACAGGCAACGCGCAAGAGGATGCTTACTCCGTCCGCCTCGGCAAAGCGGATGCACCAAACGAACTGCTCATCTATTTCTCGCTGGGCTGCTCGCACTGCCTGACATATTTCGACCGCCATAATCAGGATATCAAGAGTTACGTCGATCGGGGCCTGCTGAAGGTCGAACTGGTCGAGGTGTCCGGCATGGTCGATAATGCCGAAGACAAAGCCGCCTATGAAAAGGCGATGGATTCAACCGTCCCCGTCTCGAAAGTCTATGCCTGCATCACCGAAGAAAACCCCGACATGGCGTTCGAATATATGCGCCGCTTCGTCAAATCGGCAAAGGTTGCCCTCTACGGCAGCGACCTGCCATGGAACAAATGGCCATACGCCAAAACCGAGGATTTGAACCCGTCCAGCAATTCTCCCTACTTCAACGCTGAAGCCGAAAACGTGCAGGCCGAACTCGCCAAGCTGTTCTTTCTCGATTCCGACGCAAAAGGGGAAAATTGCTTCAGCGCGGCCGATGACAAACGCCTGTCGCGCAAGGTCTTCGCCCAGTTCAAACGCTTTATCGATACGGATTACGAAGGCGTACCCGTGGTCATCTTGAACGGCGAATACGTCCCGCCGAAAAAACACAGATCAATGTTCCTGAATCTCTCGTCATGGTTCCTGAACGGGCAAGAACTGAAAGTAAAACCATGACCCGACACGCGCGCGAAGTCGTCGCGGAACAGGAAAAGCAGGATGAGGCTGCTTAAATTGTAATTGAGTTAAGTATGAAAAAAGCTTTTACATTAGGAATTGGAGTTACTTTAAAAAGCGACTATGAGCTTGACGAGCATACTGTAATTCGTCCCTATTCCCTGACTGTTAACCATTTAGAGCTTATGGGTTTAACTCAAACAAAGCGTGAATATGGTTTTATTTGTGCATTGGCTGATTTTATATCTTTCGAAATTGAAAGTAAGGGGCCAGATGAGGAAAAAGCTGCTGTTTTAGATTGGAACAATCAATGGGCTTTAGCTTTACTATCCGTAATCATCAAAAAGCCCATTACTTGGCCTGTCAGAAGAGTAATAGACGAAAAAAGCGGCAAGGAAAATTTCACGCTAAAAAATTTGTTTTTTTGTAATTTCAGGTGTGAGCAACCTCACATCCTTAAGAAAAAGGAACTAGATACCCTAAAAGTGTTATACCCTAAATTTTATGGCCTAATGGAAAATAAGCGTTTTGTAAGAGCTGCTTCAATCGCCGCCACACATTTCCATGAACCAAAAATAGATATACGGATAGCCTCTATTTGGGCAGGGATAGAGGCTCTTATAGGAGTAGACCAAGAATTGAGGCACAGAATAGCTTTATTTGCGTCTAGGTTTTTGGAAACATCTTTGAAAAAAAGAAAAGAAAAATTTCAATTCATTAAAAAACTATATGATCAAAGATCCAAATGTGTGCATGGTAACGGCTTGAAAACAAGAAAAGAGGAAGAGGAAGCATATCTGAATTCACATGATTTATTATGTGAGCTTCTTCTCAAAATTATTAGAAACGAAACGATGCCTGATAAAGATTCATTAGAAGAAGTTATGCTTTCTTGAGTGTAAAAATCATGACCACAGAACTCCCCCCATGTCCGAAATGTGAATCCCCCTATACCTATGAGGACGGGCCATTGCTTGTCTGTCCCGAATGCGCGCATGAATGGAGCGCGACTGAGGAGGAGGGTGAGACGATCCGTGATTCAGTCGGCAATGAATTGAAAGACGGCGATTCCGTCACCATTGCCAAGGACCTCAAAGTCGGTAATAAATCCATCAAGGTCGGCACGAAGGTTAAAAACATCCGTATCCTGCCTCGCGATCAATGGATCGGCGACCACGACATCGACGCCAAAGTCCCCGGCTTCGGGCCGATGGGTCTGAAGTCTTCCGTGGTAAAAAAGATATTCGATTAAGGACAAATATGAACGAAGAAGAGCTGGATACGCTGATCCTCGGGGTCATGGATGAGGAATGGACGAAAATCGCCGTCATTATCTCGAAGGTTTATGACGCAGTTGACGAAGCCCACCAAACCAAGGCACTGGGGCAAGAGATCGCACAGCGCATCTACATCCTCGTTGATAACGGCGCGCTGGAGTGTCAGGGCAATATGCGCCGCTGGCGCGACGCCGACATACGGCTGCCCTCTTGACGAATCCGTAAAAATGGCGCGCAATAGGGATATGACTTTGACCCGCACATCACCGACCGCACCGCCATCACGCACCCCCACCCCCGTTATGTTCGGAAACGAACTGAAGAAACCGAAAAAACCGCTTTTATCACAGGGGTTTACAGCGGGCCTGTTTCTGCTGTTTCTGGCCTTTCCGGCGCATGCGGATGTGTTCGAGGAAACCGAGGAGTCCTATTACACCCGCCAGATGCAATCCTGCTTCTTCAAAAAGGAACGCACGAGCATTTGGGATTTGTTCGCCGCGACGCGCCCCGTATATCTCGATAATTGCTGCGCGCGCAGTGTCTATGCGATGCAGGCTGCGGATGCGGAATGGATCGCGGCGGAGGAGAACTGCCCCGAAGGCATGGTGAAAACCTCCGTAAACTGTGAAACCACCAAACATTGGTGTGCCTCTGCGGCATCAACCCCACCTCCGTCCGATGACGGCGGAAATGTTGAATAACGGAACTTTACGCGCTCTCCGTGCGTTGTCGTATCTATGAACGACAAACCCTCATACAAGAAACGCGAGGAAAACCGCGGCGGCGAATTGAAAGATTACTGGCCGCTCTTTTCCCTGATCATGATCGCCGCACTGGCGGGCCTTGCCCTTGTTCACGCGATGGGCGGCGGCCTGATGGCGTGGATGCATTTCTTTATGGGGTTTTTCCTCTGCGCTTTCGCCATGCTGAAGATTTTCAATCTCGACGGATTTTCCGACGGGTTTGCAATGTATGACATCATCGCCAAGCGCGCCCGCTCTTACGGCTATGTCTATCCGTTTATCGAACTCGCTCTCGGCCTTGGCTATCTTTCCTTTATCGCGCCGCCGCTGGTCTATGCCGCCACGGTCATCGTCATGACGGTCGGCACTGTCGGCGTCATAAGCGCTTTACGAAAGGGGCTGGATATCAATTGTCCGTGTATGGGTTCTGTTCTGGATGTGCCGTTATCCACCGTGACCCTGACCGAAGATATCGGTATGGGCGCCATGGCTTTGATTATGCTGTTTATGGCGTTTTAACAGCGGCCGCCTAGAGGTCTGACTCGGGCCTGCTCGGCTCATGCGTATGCGGCTTGTTACCGGCGGAACGGATAACGGCTTCGATACGTGCCATATCCCCGCGTGCCGCCGCTTTGGCAAACTGGTCGGCCAGCGGAATCTTTCCTTGCCCCCGCGTAACCTTATCAACCGCCATATGCGGATGCGCCGCAACCCCCGACATCAGGGAATCGCGCAAATTCTGCGGATACGCTTCGTTCATCCCCTTACCGTTACGGATATCCATGATCGCGCCTTTAACGGCGGGGCAATCCGTCGTCAGCCGCCCGACACTTCCCGGTTTCAAGGCATTGAGGGTTTTGGCCGCCGCCCACAGCTCGGCAAAATCACTGACGGGCATCGGCAAATGATTAAACTCGAAACTCATGGTGCTCTGGAGTTTCCCGTCGGCATTACAGATGATCGCAGCGCCGCCCGCGACCCCTTCACCGTCCAGATATGATCCGTCGGTCCATACTTCCAGCAATCCAGCGCGCTTGTTCTGCGCTTGCTGGCGTTTGCTGATTTTGCCCTTGTTATGCTTTTTAGCCATAGTCGTTAGACATAATGCATGGAGGTGTTAAAGCGCAAGGAAATTCGCGCTTGTCCGCCTTTCGGATTTTTTGATTTCTGTTGGAAATGTGCTATATCGAATTATCGGGTCCGAAGAGCGGGCCCGTTTGTGTCTCAACATACAATCGAAAGTTTGAACGATGCCGGATGCTGGATTATCAGCGGCCGTACTGGCGGCTCTTCCCTTTATGTATTTTTTGATGGTGGCCTCGATCACACCCGGCCCCAACAACGTCATGCTGGCGGCGTCCGGCATGAATTTCGGCTATGCCAAGACAGTGCCGCATATTCTGGGAATTCTATTCGGCTTTTGCACGTTGCTGCTGCTCTGTGCCTTTGGTGTCGGCGCGTTGTATCAGGCATATCCGCCGATCCAGATCGCGCTGAAAGTCGGAGGTTCATTGTACCTGCTGTATCTCGCATGGCGCATTGCCACTGCGGGGCGGGCCAAAATCGACGGCGAAACCGAAAAGGGACGCCCGCTGACATTCATTGAGGCCGCATTGTTCCAGTATGTGAACCCGAAAGCGTGGGTGATGGGCGTTGCTGCGTGCTCGACCTTCCTGCCCGTTGATATGTCCGCGTTGGGCCGTGTTCTGGTCATTGTCGTGACGGTGGCAACTGTCTGTGCAATCTCTACGCATGTCTGGGCCTTGTTTGGCTCCGGCGCTATGGCGCGCTTGTTCACATCCGATAAATGGCGCCGCATCATTAATATCGGCTTGGCGGTTTTGCTGGTCGCGA